>CAZWIN010000027.1:0-15637 GCA_964633855.1 uncultured Chitinophagales bacterium | reverse complement strand
TGGTGCTCTGGTCGGCAATCTGCGTAGCATTCCACTCCACCAGGAGTCGCTCACGGTCCGTTTCGGTAAGGAGGGAGAGATCGCTTAAACGTACATCGGGCCGTGCAACAACCGATGCAGCAATGCCAAGAAACTGGGAAGCCATGCGTTCGATCGTGGAATCGTCGAAGAGGCTGGTTTTATACTCTATCCCCCCATTGATGCCGGAGGGGCCGTCATAGAATTCGATAGCAAGGTCGAGCGGAGAAATACCGCTATGGACGTCCAGAGGTGTTATCGAGATGCCAGGGTATGATGGAGAGGGAAGAGGCATATTATGCAGCGCGACCATCACCTGGATGAGAGGATTCATGCCGAGGTTGCGTTCCGGCCGGATTGCTTCTACAAGTTTGTCAAAGGGGAGATCCTGGTGCTCGAAGCATGACAAAGCTTCATCGCGCACCCTTGCACAGAGATCGAGAAATGTCGGGTTGTGAGCAAGGTTCATGCGGAGAACAACGGTGTTTACGAGGAAGCCGATCAGTCCCTGGGTTTCGGGCCGATCCCGTCCAGCGACAGGAGTGCCGACAAGAAACTCGTCCTCTTCCGTCAAGCGATGAAGCAGGGTACTGAATATCGCCAACAACGCCATGTACAACGTCACTCCCGCGCCGGCAGCAAGCTCTTTAAGGGACCGCGTGAGTTCAATTGACATGGCAAATGCCTTTTTCTTGCCTGCAAACGTCATCACATTGTTTCGGGGCCTGTCGGTTGGCAGGGAGATAATGTGCGGCGCATCTTTCAGATGCTGCTGCCAGAAGCAAATGAGTTCATTGAGTCTTCCGGCAGTTGAGTTTTGTGTTTCCCGTAATGCCAGGTCTTTATACTGAATTGCCGGCTCCGGGAGCGGCGAAGGCATTCCATGTGAATATGCCGCGTAGAGTAATCCCAGCTCCTTGATAAAGATCCCCGTGGACCACCCATCGGAGATAATGTGGTGCATTGCGACAACGGCGACGTGGTCTTCCTCGGAAATCCTGAACAAGGCTATTCGCAACAACGGCCCCGCAGACAAATTGAACGGCCTCTGGATTTCGTTGACAATCAAAGTCGTTATCTGTTTTTCCGCTTCCTCAACGGTGTTGTCAGCGATGTGTTGAATTGAGAGATTGAAGGGTGAAGGTTGCGAAATCACCTGTACAGGATCATCTCCCTCCAGCCGGAAGGTTGTACGTAACGTCTCGTGCCTGCGGATGATTTCATTCAACACGCGTTCTACCGTGGGGATGCTTATCCTTCCGAGAATCCGCACCGCCTTTCCGACGTTATATATTGCCGAGCCGGGAGCTAACTGCTCAAGAAACCAGAGCCGTTTTTGTGCCTGGGAGACGGGGGCAAATGCTTGGTGCTGCCCCCGTCGTTTAAGCGCGCGTACAAGGAGGGCCTTCTTTTCTTCTATCGAGAGATCTTCAATCCGCATGATCTGAAATATTTATCACGGCTGCTTTACCGCGTGCAGGGACTTAAGATCCTCTTCTGTCACCAGTTGTTTCAGCAATCTGTTGACCTCTTGCTCGGAGAGGTCATCAACCGTTTGCAGAATGTCCTCGGGCTTTTCTTCGAGAGGCGTGATACCGGATTGGGCAGGTGGGTGTGTTGCCGGTTGATCCGCCGAAGGCGTCGCGTTTGACGCCGTGTGCAGGATCATTGCGGAGAGCTTCTCAATACTTGGCCCGCGCATCAGTTCCACGGCTGACAACGATGCTCCGACTTCCTGTTCGATTCTGTTCTTCAGCTCAACCATCATCAGTGAATCCAGCCCCATCTCATTGAGCCGCCGCGCCGTGTCAAGCTTGGAGGGTGAAGTCCCAAGGACACGGGCAACCTGCTCGGTAAGAAATGTCATGACGAGTTGCGGGCGGTCCTCCGGGCGGGCTGCAAGTATTACACCGCGGAAGCGGGCATCCTTTACGCCAACAGCAGAGTCGGGCCGCGTCAAAAGCGAAAATCTGGGTGAGAGACGGGAGGAGATTGCCGCTGCACACACCTGCCAATCAACATCCATAACACTAATGTGCGGCTCTGTGCCGGACAGAACCTGTCCCATAACATCGAGCGCTTTGTTGGAATGTATCCCTTTGAATCCCAGAATTTCAAGATGCTTTGATACTTCACTATTGCGAGCAACATATCCCCGGTCGCTGATATAGCCCCAGGAAATCGAGAGTGCAGGAAGATCCTCACTGTGCCTGTGGTATGCAAGAGCATCGAGGAACGCATTGGCTGCCGCATAATTCCCCTGCCCGGGATTTCCAGTGATTGCAGCTACGGAGGAAAATACGGCAAAGAAGTCCAAGGGAATAGACCGTGTTGCAGAATGCAGATTCCATGCACCGAGAGCCTTTGGCCAGAGTACCTGTCGTACGCTCTCCTTATTCAGCTGGAGGAGAACGTGGTCTGCATAGACCGTGGCAGCATGTATCACTCCCCGTAACGGAGGAAGTGAAACACCGATATCGTTGATTACACGCGCGCACTCTTCCGGATGTGAAACATCGGCACGTACCGGAACTACCTTCACCCCTTTGGATTCCAGTCCGGCGATAATTCTTTTTGATTCATCGCTTGCAACTCCCGTCCTTCCGACGAGAATAATTGTACGCGCTCCCCTCTCGGCCATCCACTCGGCCGTTGCCAATCCAAAGCCTCCCAAACCTCCGGTGATAAGATAGGATGCATCATCCCGCAACCGGAACGTCTCTCCCGTATTTGCAATAACAGCCACATTCTCTTCGCGGAAGGAAATGATAATCTTGCCGGTATGCCTGGCTTGTGCCATGCACTTGAAGGCATTGTGTGTTTCACTCACCGAGAATACGCGATGCGGGAGAGGATGCAGTTGTGAATTCTCAAAGAGTCGGAGTATTTCATCAAAACACGAGCGAATGACAGCCGGCTTTTCGGTAAGCGTTAAAGGGCCGACGGAAATAAACGACAGGGCTTTCTTGAACGCGCGGAGGCCGAGCAGGCTGTTCTGGTAAATATCGCGTGTTCCGATTTCGATGAACCTTCCGTGGGGC
Organism: uncultured Chitinophagales bacterium; assembly: GCA_964633855.1. Lineage (GTDB taxonomy): Bacteria > Bacteroidota > Ignavibacteria > UBA10030 > UBA6906 > CAZWIN01. The sequence goes on along the minus strand of CAZWIN010000027.1, from coordinate 12,578 downwards.
GCCAGGCATTCCAACCCTTTTTGAATCGCATCGCCCGCCAGAGAATTCAGGACAATATCAACCCCTTGTCCGTGGGTGTATTCCATGACTTCTTCGGCAAATGAAAGCGTTCGGGAATCCATTACGCAGTGAGCACCAAGGGCTTTCAAAAACAACCGCTTCTCGGGAGTCCCGGCAGTAACAAGCGCCTCTGCACCTGCGAGGAGCGCAAGCTGAACCGCTGCGAGCCCCACACCTCCGGCGCCTGCATGGATAAGAACACGCTCTCCACGGGATATCCTGCCAATGCGGTGAAGCGTGTAATATGCGGTGAGAAAAACCACGGGTATGGTCGCAGCTTCTTCAAAGCCAAGGCCTGAAGGCATAGGCATTACAAAGGAAGCATCTGTTGTAACAAACGAGCTCAGGCATCCCCGAGCGACTGCCATGACGCGATCGCCTTCCGTGAATCCTGTAACACCCTCGCCAACGCGAACAACCACTCCGGCACATTCATCGCCGAGAATAAGGCGGTCGTCGCTATCGGAAGGATAGATGCCCAGTGTTTTCAATACGTCGCGGAAGTTCAGTGAAGCCGCATAAACCCGGATTTCCACTTCGCCGCGGCCGGGTGCGCGCCGTTCCACAAGCCGCAACTCAAGATTGTCCAATACTCCCGGGTTGTTAATCTCAATGCGCACAGCATCAACCAAAGGGTTCACGCTGATTTCCTGTGATTGGCGCTGCGAAGTGGATCGCGTCAAGCGAAGCACATATCTTTTTCTCTCCCGCAGGGCAACCTCATCCTCCAGATCTTCGCTTCGAAGCTCATCGCAAAGGGAATCAATTTCATGCGTGGTGGGAGCGCAGCTCAAGTCCACAAGTTTACAGCAGAGCTCGGGATGCTCGTTTGCTATGACGCGCCCCAGGCCAACCAACGGGCTCTGTGCCACGGAAATCCCGCTCTGATGTGTTCCTACTGGCGCTGCTTCAGTCGTCATGATCCAGAGCTTTGTCTTGAAGGAAGCTGTGTTCGATGCTAATGCCTGGACAAAGGCTATTAGTGTAGTGCAGGAACTCAACAGGTTCTCCCCAAATGCCGCAGCATGTGAATGTTCATCACACACATTGTTCAGCCCCCACCAATAAAGAATTCCAAATGAGGGAGAGGTGCCGGTAATATCCATCAGAAGCTGCTTATAGTCCTCTGGTTGTTCCGGATGCAGTTCAAAATGTGTGTCATCTATCCGCCTGTACAGTTCACCGGGCGAAACAATGATGCAAGTGTCGCCGCGCTCGTTCAATTTCCCGGCCGTCTCAGCGGCAAGGCCATTCATGTCAGCGAAGATCAACCAATGGTGATGTGTTGTGGTCTGGGTTGGCACCAGCTCTTGTTGGGTCGCTGGAATGATCGCCTTGCCGCGTGCCACAAGCACCACTTGTCCGGTTTCTTCAGGGCTACTGTTGTCCGATACAGCAAAAGGATACACAAACCCCGTTTTGTCAAGAAGTTGAGCCCATTGGTCTCTGGAGAGTAACGGGTGTGCCGGACGTAAATCAGTGTCTGAGAAACGCCACCATCCGTCGGTAAGTCCGAAAACGAGGTCAACCCATCGCGCCGGCCGGTCCGTTTCAATTGCTACGAGCAGGCCTTCTGATGCAAGCAATTTCTGAAGATGATGGAGTGATTGGCTCAGGTCGCTTGTGGCATGAAGCACATTGGAGGCGAGAATGACATCAAATGTGTTTGCTGTGAAGCCTTGCTCTATGGGATCCTTCTCGATATCCAGAAGTTGATATTTGAGGAATTTCGCGTCACGGAACTTTTGTTCTGCCTGGTTGAGAAAGTGAGCGGAGACGTCGGTGAATACGTATTCCGTGCGATCGGCTGGCAAGTGGTGTAATATTCCGGTGGTCATCCCGCCTGTGCCTGCACCGATCTCAAGTATACGGAGAGTTCGCTCCTCCGGAAGTTTTGCAATGGCCGTTGCGACGGCTTTTGCTGCAAGAAGATTATATGCCTTAAACGATGGTGAACCGTGGTACAGGTGTTCGGTTGTCACCGATGAACCATTTTGGAAAATCAGATCTACAGGGTTTGTTGTGCCTTGTAATACTTCCGCAAGACGGTTGCCGCAATTTGCGAGAAGCGACAGTTCAGCATAGAACGCAGGAAACCCGTCAAGTACGGAACGCCAAGCTGCATTCGAATCAATAGCCGGCAGAGACCCAATCACTGTCCAACCATCCCCCTCTTTAATAAGAGCTCCATCCTCGACAAGAAACCCTAAAAGCCTCTGCAGAAGCCGTTGATAGCGGGGTACAATCCCGAGCTTCTGCACAAGCGAGTCTGTTGTTACATGATCTCCTTGCGGTAATTGCCAGCCCAGCCTGTTCAATGCCTGAATGATGTACGATGCCGAGAGAACATCCAATTGTTTTGCTGTTGCATTGCGCTGTGCTTTCCAGCCACTCCACTCAACAATCTTTGCAGCATGTGATACCAGCTGTTGTTGTATCAGCTCTCCCGCGGGCATGTAGTCGTTATCGCGAAGCGGCTCCGCTGACAAGGCTCGTGGCTTTAATTGCCATTCTGTCCGGTACACCCAATCTTTCTCTCCCTCGGAAGAATCGGTGCTTGTCGTATCAATAGCCTGGCATCGAAGGCCTCGGATTTCGATCAGCACAGCCCCGTCCCGGTTGAGGATTTGAAGATTCCCTTCGAGAACCTTTCCTTCGTTCCGTAGCAAATGAGCATGGCTCCACAGTGTATCGAACTGTCTTTGGTGGAATCTCAGCTGCGCAACATGGACTGGAAGAAAGAGGGATGCGGTATTTGTCGTTACGGTATCAAACACTACCTGCAAACAGGCATCAAGCAGGGCGGGATGCAGAAAATACTCTTCTGAGTGATCCCGAAGCAAGGTTGGTACCCGCACCAAACCGAGCGACTCTCCCGTTTTCCTCCAGACTTGGTCCACGCCTTGAAACGACGGCCCGTATTGCATCCCCGAGTTGCCGAGAGTCTGATAGACAGATTGCTTTGAAGTAACTTCCGGAAGGTTGGCCCGCAGCAGATGGAGGTCAACATTGCTTGCCTGAGTTGATGCTTCGGCCCGGATCCTGCCGGCTGCATGAAGAGTCCATTGCTGGTCGGCTCTGCCTGTTCTCGCGTGGATGTGGAATGAAGATCGGTCAGGATGAAATGTTGTTTGCAGGACAGGCATTTCGCCTGATTTCGGAATAAAGAGCGCTTTCAGGAAATCAAGTTCTTCAATCACGAAAACACGGTCTCCGTAAATTTCCCGGGCGACCGCCAGTGCAATTTCAATATAACCCGTTGCAGGGAAAACGATGTGTCCCTGAACCTTGTGATCCTCGAGATACGAAAATGCGCTGCGGTTCAATTGCAGGCTCCAGCACGGGTATGCTGTTTTCAATCGTTCACCCAGCAGAGGATGTGATGATAATCCCAACCGTACCGCTCTTGCGGTTGCGCATTCATTCCAGTACGACTCGTGCTGCCAGGGATAGCGCGGGAGTTTCAGTAAGCGTGCCGGGAAGGAATACTGTTTCTTCCAGTCAACCGGATATCCGGCGCCGTGAAGCCCGCCCAACGAATCCAGCATGACAGGTCTTTCATCCTCCTTGCGCCGAAGGGAGGGAAGAGTCAAACCGGTTTGCCCTTTTTCTTTCAGGCATTCCTGGATGTAATTGCTGAGTGCCGGGTGGGGCCCTACCTCGATAAAAACAGTATGGGCATTATCAATCAGGGTGTTTATTCCCTGCGCAAAACGCACGGGCTTACGGACGTTTTGCCACCAGTATGCTGTGTCGAGGCTTTTCCCGCTGACAAATGTTCCAAGAACGGTTGACACAAATGGAATGCTGCACTCGCGCGGCTTCAGACCTTCAAGGGAAGAAAGAAGTTCATCGCGGGCAGGGTCCATGCGCGAACTGTGGAACGCATAGTTCACCTTCAGAAAGCTGTAAAAAAGCCCGCGTTCCTCAAGGCTCTTCGCGATGCTTTGCAGGGCATCGGGGTCGCCCGAAAGAGTCACAGATGCAGGGCTGTTTATCGCTGCTATCGAAATATCGTCTCCAAAGCCGGCAATCAATTGCTCGGCCTCTGCGGCGCTTATGCCGGCTCCGAGCATTGCGCCCTTTGCTGATTCCACATCCATTGTGCGGCCGCGGTGATAGTTGATGCGCAGTGCATCTTCAAGTGAAAGAGCGCCAGCGATGTAAGCGGCGGCCATCTCGCCGACACTGTGGCCAAGGACGGCATCCGGCTCAACTCCCCATGATTTCCATAATGCCGACAAGCCCACCTGCAAGGCAAAGATTGCTGCTTGTGCAATTGCGGTCTCGTTGAGCCTGGAATTCTGTTCATCCGCGCAGAGTTCTTGTATTAATGACCAGGGGGATATGTTCGAGAACACCGCATCGCACTCTTTAATAGCTTGACGGAACACAGGTTCATTTTCAAAAAGTTGTCGTCCCATTGCCCACCACTGGGGTCCCTGGCCTGAAAACACAAAAGCGATCTTTGGCTTCTCAGGTCCCATCGTTTGTGAGATGCGCACGCCTTGCCTCGCCTCGCCCGCAAGAAATGACCCGAGCTTTTCTGTCAGATCTCCGCGGTTGCGTGCAACAACAGTCAGGCGATGGGTGAGATGCGACCTTCGCATCGCAAGGTTGCTTCCCAGTTCTTCGGGTGAAACTGAAGAACCGTCGGCCGAAAGAAAATCCAGATAGTTGCGCACGAGCTCCCGCAATGCTTCCGGGCTTTGTGCAGAAAATGGGAAAAGAGAGGCGAGGCCTTGCCTGTCCGGTGTGAGGGCTTGCTTTTTGTCTTCAACCGCAGGACATTCACTCAAAAGAGAGTGTGCGTTTGTTCCCCCAAAACCAAATGAGTTCACCCCGGCTACCAGTTCTTTATTCTCTCTGGGCCATTGACCAAGCGTCGTTTGTACGCGGAGCTTGAGTCGGTCAAAATTGATGTAAGGGTTTGGATTGTGGAAGTGAAGGTTTGGTGGAATCTGCCTGTGCTTGATGCAGAGAGCGACTTTGATCAACCCGGCAATTCCCGCGCCAGCTTCAAGATGCCCAATATTGGTTTTGACGGATCCGATCGCACAATACTCCCCGGCAGGTAGTTCCCGGGTAAGAATGTTGCCAAGTGCCCGGGCCTCTATCGGATCCCCTACGGGAGTTCCCGTGCCATGCGCCTCAACGTACTGTACCGATTGGGGGAGTATGCCTGCCATGGCACAGGCATCCTGTACCATCACCGACTGTGCCGCTTCGCTGGGGACGGTGATACCATTTGTCCTCCCATCCTGATTTACCGCTGTTCCCCGGATAACAGCATAGATATCATCGCCGTCGTGTAATGCCTTGGATAACGGCTTCAGGAGTATGACGCCCACGCCCTCGCCGCGCACGAAGCCGTTGCCGCTTGCATCAAACGCCTTGCAGTGCCCGTCAGGCGAAAGCATGGAAAGTTTGGAAAACCCGATGAACGGTTGCGCGCTGAGAATCGCATTTACTCCGCCGGCAATTGCCATTCCGCACTCGTTGTTCCACATACTCCGGCAGGCAAGATGCACGGCGACCAGCGACGAGGAGCATGCGGTATCCACTGCAATGCTGGGCCCTTTCAGATTGAAACAATAGGAAATCCTGTTTGCAGCAATGCTTACCACGCCGCCGGTGGTGGTATGCATGTCGAACGAGCCGGTATCATCGTACGTTGATTGGAGCTGGGCATAGTCTGTTGTGCAAATACCGACAAACACTCCCGTGTTGGAACCGGAAAACCGGTCAAGTGTTTGTCCGCCATCCTCCATTGCTTCATACGTTGCCTCAAGAAGAAGACGCTGTTGAGGGTCCATTGCAGCCGCTTCACGCGGGGAAACGCCGAAGAATCCCGCGTCGAATGCATCAACTCCGCGTATGAAGCCGCCCCATTTCGAGTAGCTCTTGCCGGCAATTCCCGGCTCAGGGTCAAAAAAAGAATCAATGCTCCACCGGTCTTCGGGTATTTCCGAAATCGCATCAACACCATTGCAGAGCATTTGCCAAAACTCCTCAGGATTTCTGACATTTCCCGGCAAACGGCATCCAATACCGATGATCGCAATGGGCTCAGGGAATTGGTTGGTCTTTTCCGGCGACCCGTTATTCTTTTTTGGTACAGCCTTCATTCAGCATTTCCTTGTTTGAGTCTGTTATGTTGAGGAAAGACATCGGCATCCGGATCTGCAACAACAACCCGGTCATTTTCTCAGAAAAGCAAAATTCATGAGCTTATAGACAAGCTTGGCAGCAGTCAGGTCGGGGTAAGTGACGTTCTTCACCGGGGCCAGTTCCACGACATCACAGCCTACAATCTGTTTCTGCTCTCCAATCCGCCGCAAGAGCGCCATGGTCTCAGCCCAATACAATCCGTTGGGCTCCGGCGTGCCGGTACTTGGCATAATGGAAGGATCAAAACCATCTACATCGAAGGAGACATACACATGGCCGGTCAGTTTCTCAAGAACAAGGTCCATCCAGTCGTACTGGCGATGAGAATTCCTGATCTCGTGTGCGTAGAGTGTGGTAATGCCGTTGTGTTTGATGAACTGTGATTCCTCGATGCATTGCGCGCGTATGCCTACCTGGATGAGCCGCTTCGGGTTGAGAAACTCGCAGACGCGAGCCATAACCGATGCGTGACTGTAGATGCTCCCCTGGTAGCTCTGCCGAAGATCGGAGTGTGCATCAAATTGCAGAACCGAGAGATTGGGGTATTTTGCAAGATGCGCGCGAATGGGAGCCTGGGAAATGGTATGTTCGCCGCCGAGTGTGACCACAAACTTGCCCAGGGCAAGCAGCTCCTCAACGCTGTTGTGGATAAGGTCGAGAGCTTTCTTGCCTGATGTTTTGCCGAGCTCCAGCGCCGGAAGCGTTGCAATGCCGGTGTCGTTGCATAATTCGCGATCTAATTCTTCATCATAAAATTCTACGTAATGAGATGCTTTGATAATTGCGGCGGGCCCCCGTTTGGTGCCGCCTCCGTAGCTTACCGTGTGTTCGTACGGCGCTTGCAATACCGCAATTTTTGATGAATGGAGGGAGGAAATGCTCTTGTCGATGGCCAAAAAATTCGATGACGTACCGAGTGATTTGAGTTTTGACATTGTTGTAAGAAGTATGTGAGGGGTACAATGGAGTGCAACGCCAATATAGGTGCAGAGTGGAAGAAATGCAAGCATTTCTGCTGCTTGACAATGCGAAGTTTTTCGGCTAAGTTGACCATGAGTTTTCCGTCAAGGTCATCTGCACAAGGCCTGTCTTTTAGCGTATGCTCCTACCCCGCACAACATATTGTCTTGCTCTTGCCGGAGTTCTGGCGTGGTGCGGGGCAATCATCCTCGCTCCGGTATTTGCGCATAGCTTTGGTCCCGGCACGGCGATGGGTGAAATTCTCTACACGTTCTTCCGTGCCGTGTGTCATCAAATGGAGGCCCGAAGCCTGCATATCTTCGGAGAGCCGCTGGCCGTTTGCGCACGGTGTTCGGCGATATATGTTGCGTTTCTTGGTGGGACGTTGTTGTATCCGTTCCTGCGCCGGATAGAGGCGCCAATGCTTCCGCCGCGCATGCTTCTTCTTGTCTCTGCGCTGCCAATGATTGTTGATGCCATCACCGGTATCGTTGGCCTGCACGTTATCACGATGGAAAGCCGGCTTATTACCGGCGCTGTGTTTGGCTGCATACTGCCGTTCTTTATTCTTCCTGTGCTTATTGAAGGTGTTGCCTCGCCTTCGAAAACTCCATTCCACCTTCCAATCGAGAAAGGGTTGAACGATGCCTGAAAAACCAGGTAAACTCATGCCCGCCCTGTATGGCGGCGTTGTTATGGGATTGATCTCCGGTATCCCGTTTGTCAATCTTATTAATTGCTTCTGTTGTGCAGGCATTCTCCTCGGGGGATTTTTGAGCGTGTTCTTTTATAAGAAAGACCTCCCGGGCGATATGGCACTTACCAATAGCGACTCCCTCCAACTTGGAGCCCTTGCAGGCGTCTTTGGTGCAGTGGTAAGTATTATTCTCAGCCTGCTTCTCATTTATACTGTCGGTAATATCACCGGCGAAGTGATGTATGACTTTGTCTATGGAATGTATGACAAGATGGGCGTCCTCAGCCAGATGTCGCCGGATCAACTGGCCCAACTCGAATCCATGAAGGATGCGGATTTCAAGCCGATGAACCTTGTCTTTGCACTTATTATTGACCCGCTCTTCGGTTTGCTGGGCGGCCTCATCGGCTACACGGTGTATAAGCCGAAAGCCGGAACGAAAAGTGTCATGCCGCCAACTCCGCCGACAACAGGTGCGTAATTTATGAAAGCTGTACACATCTTTCTTTGCTGCGTTGTTTCCCTCTCTGCATCTGCACAGCAAAAGCCGGTTGCGATTCGATGCGGAACGCTTATTGACGTTGCGGCGGGCCGTGCGATCAACAATGCGGTGATTCTTCTTGATGGAAGCAGGATCAAAGAGGTTGGCACGAGCGTCACTGTCCCGTCCGATGCGGAAGTTATTGATCTCACCAATGCAACCGTGCTTCCGGGGATGATGGATCTTCACTGTCACTTTCTCGACAGTGATGGCGGCCGCGGTTCCGCAGCTGATAATGCGCTCGGCGGAGTGAAGAATGCGGAAAAGATACTTCTCTCAGGCTTCACAACAATCAGGGATCCCGGAGGCGGCGAGCCAAACTACGCAAACGTCTCGGTAAGGGATGCTGTCAACCGCGGATCGTTTCCGGGCCCACGTATTGTTGTTGCGGGAAGGTTTCTTTCGATCACAGGCGGACATGGCGACAACAACGGGGTTGCACCGGAGTGGGAAGAGAAGGGCGACAATATTGTCAATGGGCCCGAAGAGATGCGTCTGGCGGTGCGCCGTGATGTAAAGTTCGGGTGTGACTGGATTAAGCTTTATGCAACGGGCGGCTTTTTTTCGGCGGGTGATGATCCCGGACAGCAGCATTTTTCAGATGAAGAAATGCAGGTGGCTGTTGAGGAAGCAAACAGGCTTGGGAAATTCGTCGCTGCGCATGCGCACGGAACGGAGGGCATAAAGGCTGCCGTAAAGGCCGGTGTACGCACTATCGAGCACGGCACGTTCATTGACGACGAGGGCATTGAGTTGATGAAGAAGCACGGAACGTTTCTTGTACCAACGATGAGGACGATTGAACTGCTCGCACAAGAACCGCAATCCAGGGCTTCAGCCGGCCGGATGAAAGCTTACCAGCTTGCAAAAAAGCACCTTACCCATATGTTGGAAAACATTGGCAAAGCAATAAAGCGCGGCGTGAAGATCGCGTTTGGAAGCGACATGGTAACTGAGCCGCATGGCTTCGCTGCCCAGGAGTTTCGCCTGCATGTGATGGCCGGACAATCACCGATGGAGGCAATCCGTTCGGCAACGATTGTTTCCGCGGAAGCGCTGAATATGGAAAAAGAGACCGGTAGTATTGAATCCGGAAAACTCGCCGATATTATTGCTGTGAATGGCGACCCACTGAAAGATGTAACGGTTTTGGAGAAGGTGGCATTCGTGATGAAGGATGGAAGGGTGTACCAAAATAGTTTCCAGAATGTATCCCGAAATCCGGACAACAAGTAGTTAACAATTAAGAAATATTCCTGACTCCTTTTAATACCCGGTATGAAAGGGAGCTTGGGCTCGCTCCATTGCTGTTTGCCCTGTTTTTTTGATTTATCCCCGTTCTTTCAACCCATCATGGGGTCCTTTCAGAATCTCCCGTGAATATCTGGCACCCCTGCCTGATTTGACATCTGGTTGGAGTGTTATTCTCTTCTTCTGAGATCCCGGAACTTAAGACTCTCGAGGTGTATATGCGAACGTCATTCTCTGCAGTGATGATTGTTTTCATTTCCCTGTTTTTGGGATGTACCACTCCGGAATATACCCTGTATCTTCAGGATGTTTCGATGAATGGTCCTATAAGCCAGCCACCGGTGCATATTACCGTTAACAACACAGAAGAACAATTGCGTATTTCACCCCACGTTTCATTGAGGCCCTCTGGAAACCGTGCCGTTACCGGTGTGCTTGAGGGACATTCCATGGTTGATGCACGGGGGCAGTATCAGGTTGATACTATCATCAACAGCGATAACACAGTTTCCTTCCGCGAACGCACCGGTGCAAATAATTTCAGTTTCACGGGTGAAAACCTCCGCTGGAGAATGCCTCTGACATTTCTTGGTGTTGATGTCGATTATTCGTTCAGTCGCCATTGGGCGCTTTCGGCAGGTGTCAGTTATTCATCTGTTGATGGACAAGGACTGTGGGGATATCGCGTCGGGCTGGGACTTTTTTCCGAGGGCGTTTCGTCTTCCATCCGCCTCGATGCAGGTATACAATGGCAGGAGCTAGTGTACGAGGCCTCGACGGTTGTGGTGAAGGCGCCGGACCCGCCCTCCTCAGGAGGTGAAGTCGGGTTCTTCCGCGACAGGGGGAAAAGCTCGCCTCTGGATGTTTATGGGGCATTCACCTTTAACACAAAAGAAGATTGGGCCGCAAACATCTTTCTCCAGGTTGCGTTCAGCAAGCAGTCGCTTGCAAAGTTCAAACCGTCTATTCCGGAGTACTACGGGGTATTTCCTTTGATTGTGCCCGCCGCTGTTGTGCACGATATGAGAGCGGAATTCTCGTCCACGTGTGTGGTTATTACGCCCGGAGTGTATGTTGACCTCGCAACTTCAACACGCGCACTTCTGGGCATCCGTTTCAATATACAGACTGAGATCAAAGAAAGCTCGCCGGGAAATATTCTGGTGCCCTTCTTTCAGGTTGACTGGATACCATAAGAACACGTAGCAGCTTGAATGTTGGAATTGAAGAGTTGGAACGTCTGGGTTATGCCCGCGTATCCCATTCATTCATGAATGTTTCGAGGAATTGTTCCAAATATCGGTGTCTTTGTTCTGCAAGGTGCCGGGCAGAAGCTGTGTTCATGCGATTCTTCAGCAACAACAGTTTTTCATAGAAGTGGTTGATTGTTGTACCATTACTTTTCTTGTAGTCTTCAAATGTCTGGTGGAGTTGGGGCTCTATCCCGGGATTATGAATCTCCCTTCCCTTGTGTCCGCCATAAGCAAATGCCCGCGCTATCCCGATAGCGCCGATTGCATCCAGCCGGTCCGCATCCTGCACAATTTGTCCTTCGAGGGTTGACATTGGCGTTGGTGTCCCGGCGCCTTTGAATGAAAGCTCGCCGATGATTGTACACACCCGGTCAATGGTTGCATCACTGACGCCAAGCTGTCCAAGCCACTCCCGCGTGATTTTTGGCCCGGCAGTTTCATCGCCGTCAAAAAATTTCCAGTCACCAATGTCGTGAAGAAGCGCGGCAAGTTCGACAATGAACATATCCGCATTCTCTCTCTTGCCAATAAACTTCGCATTGTTGACCACGCGGTGAATATGCCACCAATCGTGACCGGAGCTGTCACCCTGAAGCTGGTCGCGGACATATGCCGTGGTTTTTGATAAGACGAATGCTTCGTTAAGCCCGGTGTTTTCGGTTGCCCGTACTTCAGAGGTTGCCTTGTGCGTCATCATTCATGTCCCCTGTACATTTTCTCGCCGGCCTCAATCCGGAAGGGAAGACGGTTTTGTTTCGGTGGAATGGGGCACGTGGCAAAATCCGTGAAGATACACGGCCAGTTATATGCCTTGTTGAAATCGATCCGTACCATGCCGTTGGAATCCGGCAGCGCCGTGTAGAGCTGGCGCCCGCCGCCATACGTTTCCCGTCCGCTGGTTTTATCCATGAACATGATGAACAACGCATCTTCCGACCCCGTTTCAACGACGGCGTCAATTCTATACGTGCTGTCAATATATTGGAAGGCAAGCGCTCCGGGAGAAACATACTCGTCATCTATGTTTGCGCTTGTCGGAACACGGAAGCGTTTTGGAGGCTCGTACGGCTCGAACATTGCGCGGACGTTCCAACGCGGGTCAATAGGGAAATACTCAAGGCCCTTGAAGTTTCTCCGCGCAGTGCTTTCGGAATCTTTCACCCTCACGCCCAGCTCGTCACCACGCTCTATGACATAGAAACGCACACTCCCAATCTGAAGTACTGTTGGTTCTTGCGCTCCGTTCTTGTCCGAAAGCAACGGTGTTTTCCAAACAGGCAGGTTATTCGAGTGCACAGAAGCGCTTTCTGATGCTTCAAACCAAAGAGAATCCCTCTCGTACCAAATCGTCCCTGCATATGCAGGGGTTTTTTCACCGGGCAGGATAACAGCATTGGATGGATCACTCCCGCATCTGTTTTCCCCATCATGCAACCAGAACAACCCGACAAGCGTCAGCCAACCTGTTTCGCTTGTGAGGCGCGCAAGTCTTTGCTGGCGCCACGAGAGAATGCTGCTGTCGTATGGTGACAGTGTGCTGTTCTGGCCGGATTGTGAAAAAGCATGGGATGCAAGAACGCACAAACAGAGAAGGAATTTCATAATGCTGGAATGTAGAAAAGCCTTACACCACTTGCAAGGTTGC
>CAZWIN010000026.1:0-15714 GCA_964633855.1 uncultured Chitinophagales bacterium | reverse complement strand
GATGTTGCGATTGCAGTGCATCCGAACGATGAACGCTATGCCTCCTTGGTCGGAAAATCAGTCACGCTTCCGCTCGTCGGAAGAAAAATACGCATCATCGCCGATGAATATGTTGATGCCTCTTTTGGCACCGGCATGGTGAAGATCACGCCCGCCCATGACCCTAATGATTACTGGGTCGGACAGCGGCACAATCTTCCTCAAATTAATATCTTTGATATTTCTGCAAAGCTTAACGATCTGGCTCCCGAAAAATACCGTGGCATGGATCGCTATGAAGCACGGAAGCTCATTGTCAAAGAGCTTGAAGAGTCCGGACTTCTGGTCAAAGCGGAGGACCACAATAACAGCATCGGGCGATGTTATCGCTGCGATACGGTGATCGAGCCCTACCTCTCCGATCAGTGGTTCGTTAAAATGAAGCCGCTTGCAGAACCCGCTCTCAAAGTTGTGGAAGACGGAACAATCAAGTTCTATCCCGAGCGATGGACAAAAGTGTACCAGCATTGGATGACAAACATCCGCGATTGGTGTATATCGCGCCAACTCTGGTGGGGGCATAGAATCCCGGTATATTATGCAACCAATGGTTCGTTTACTGCCGCACGCAACGAAGACGAAGCACGCAAAAAACTCAGCCTTCCCCCGGATGCGCCGCTTCGCCAGGATGAAGATGTTCTCGACACATGGTTCTCATCGTGGCTCTGGCCGTTTTCCGTTCATGATTGGCCGGCCCATGCTGAAAACGGGAAAGACGTTGACCTGAAATACTATTACCCGACAGACACGCTTGTGACCGCACCGGAGATTATTTTCTTCTGGGTGGCACGCATGATTATGGCGGGTCTTAGATTTGGCCCTGCATTTACCGGTTCGCATGACCTGAAAAAGAACGTTCCCTTCAAGGATGTCTATTTCACCAGCATTGTCCGCGACGATAAAAACCGCAAAATGTCCAAGTCGCTGGGAAATTCTCCCGAACCCCTTGACCTTATCGCACAATATGGAGCCGATGCAGTCCGGTTTACCATTTTGTATCTTGCTCCGCTTGGGCAGGACATTATCTACTCTGTGGATAAGAACGAGATGGGAAGGAACTTTGCAAACAAGATCTGGAACGCTGGCCGGTTTCTGCTGATGAACCGTGATCAAACGGGAGAGGCGCCGAAGAAGCATGAGTTTAACCTGGACCACCTCGACCTTGCCGACCGCTGGATTCTGTCACGCTTTCATTCGACAAGCAAAGAAGTCGTGACTGCTCTCGAACAATACGAGATCAACAGGATTTCCAAAACCGTGTATGACTTCTTCTGGCATGACTACTGTGATTGGTACCTCGAAATGATCAAGTCAAGACTGTACGGCGGTGAACTACCGGAAGTAAAACAAGCAGTAGTGAGTCGGGCACTTGATGTGTATGACGCCGCATTGAGAATGCTGCACCCGATTATGCCCTTCGTAACCGAAGAGCTCTGGCAAAATATAAGGGAACGCAATCCTGATGAGTTCATTATGCGCTCCCGGTTTGTTCAACCGGATTCCTCACTTATAGACATCACAGTCGAGGGAGAGATGGCATTTGTGCAGAACATGATTGAATCGTTGCGTAATATCCGCGGCGAGATGGGAATTGCACCCTCAAAGGAAATTTCCGTTGCCATCAAACTGAGCCCCGGTCGGAGCGCCGAAAGCATAGAAAAATATGAAGGCTATCTGGAACGCCTTGCGCGCGTCTCATCGCTTTCTTTCCTTATGGAAGGCGCCAGGCCAAAACTTTCGGCAAGTGCACTTGTCGAAGGCGAAGAATTATTTGTTCCGCTCGAGGGATTGATTGATATTGAAGCCGAAAAGACGCGGCTCAAAAAGGAAATCGATCGGATCAGCGGGCTTCTCACCGGAATCCGCAATAAACTTGGCAATGAAAGTTTTGTCGGTAAAGCCCCGAAAGAGGTCGTTGAGAAGGAACGCGTAAAGCAGCGGGACTTTGAGTCCGCACTGGAGAAACTCACAAAGAGCCACGAAGCCCTTACTGAAGCATGACGAAGCGTCTACCCAAAAAAGAATCCGCCCCCCTTGTTGGTATCATTATGGGCAGCTCATCCGATGCGCCTCATATGGAGGCTGCACGTGATATCCTTGCCGATTTTGGAATTGCCTGTGAATTCAAGGTGGTGTCTGCACATCGCACACCCGACCTTATGTTTGCGTATGCCGGGCAGGCCGCCGGTCGGGGTATTGAAGTAATCATAGCGGGCGCCGGAGGAGCAGCACATCTTCCGGGCATGATTGCTTCAAAAACTCCTTTACCCGTTATTGGCGTTCCGGTGAAAACAAAATCATTGAATGGGCTCGATTCCCTCCTCTCTGTTGTGCAGATGCCTGCCGGGGTTCCTGTGGCAACTGTTGCCATCAATAACTCCACCAACGCCGGGCTCCTTGCCGTGCGCATCCTATCAGTAAAGCATCGAGTGTTACAGGAGAAGATGGAGCGCTACCAGCGTGAACTGAAGAAAAAAGTCCTGAAGATGAAGGTCTGACCTTCATTAACCATTCACAATTAATCATTCACAATTGACACCTCCGTCTCCCCTCCTCCCTCCCTCCACAATTGGCATCATCGGCGGGGGTCAGCTTGGCATGATGGCTGTTCGGGAAGCCCATCGCATGGGGTATCGCACTGTTGTTTTAGATCCTGCAGCAGACTGCCCCGCATCAAACCTCGCCACTGAAATCATCACTGCAGATTTCACAGACCAAAACGCTGCAGAACTTCTCTCTACCAAATCGGATGTTGTAACATACGAGTTCGAGAATGTAAATGCGGAAACCGTTGAACATATTGAGCGAACAACAACCGTCCGGCCTGACAGTACCATCCTCCGCATGGCCCAGAACCGGAGATTGGAAAAGGAAGAACTCGCACGCCGCGGATTCCCCACAGTCCGTTTTTTGAGCGCGCAAGGCCGGAGTGAAATCGAGAAGAGTATATCAACAATCGGGCTTCCAGTTGTAATCAAAACTGCCACCTCCGGTTACGATGGTAAAGGCCAAGCCGTCCTCAAAACGCAGGACGACGTCAAGGCTTTTCGTGTAACTGCCGGTGATGGAGTATTGTATGTGATTGAGGAATTTCTTTCCCTTCATTGTGAGCTTTCGGTTATAGCCGTGCGCTCTGCGGAGGGCGTGGTTACGTCATTTCCTGTTTCTCAGAATGAGCATCGCGATAATATCCTCCACAAATCGGTAGTGCCCGCACCCGTGCCCGGCCCGCTGATTGCGCAGGCAGAACTGCTGGGGCGCACGATCATCGAGAGTTTCGGGATGGTTGGCGTTCTCTGTATCGAGATGTTCGTAACACGTGATGGGCGGCTGCTTGTCAATGAACTTGCACCACGCCCGCACAATTCGGGACACTACACAATTGACGCATGCAGCATATCACAATTTGAAGCGCTTGTGCGCGCAGTTTGCGGACTACCCATCCCCCAGCCACGGCTTCTTGCGCCGTGTACCATGATCAACATTTTGGGGAAACATCTTCAACGGCTTGACATGGCACAGCTTCTCCAAACGGAAGGCGCGAAATTACATCTGTACGGGAAAACAAAGAGCGAACCAAAACGCAAAATGGGACATATCACTGTTCTTGGCACCACTCCTGAAGAAGTGAAAAAGAAAACAGAGCGTATCGAACAACTGATTGGCGAGCATTCATTCTCAACAGCTGATTGAACCGCCCTCACTTACCATCACCAGAAGAGGATACACCGTGAAACTGAAACTGTGCATGGTTGTTGCCGTGCTTGCCGTGCAACCTGTATTTGCCGTTGAGCAGATTGAAGAGAAGGTTGACACGACCATGATCTCAAAAATAAGGACGGAAGGAATTGAACGCTCACAAATCATGGATATATTGAGCTGGCTTACGGATGTGAATGGCCCGCGTCTTACAGGCTCTCCGGGGCACATCCACGCTGCCGAATGGGTGAAGGACAAACTCTCTTCCTGGGGACTCGAAAACGCCCGGCTCGAAGCATGGGGCCCTTTTGGGAAAGGCTGGACTTTGAAAAGTTATTCCGCAAACGTGACTGAGCCCGCCGCGTTCCCGGTGATTTCCTATCCCAAAGCATGGTCACCGTCCACCGGTGCCGTCAGCGGCGAGGTGGTATACTTCAGCCCTGAAACCGACAGCGCCCTTGAAACATTCCGGGGAAAGCTCAAAGGGAAATTCCTGATGATTACTGACCCGCGTGTGTTACAGCCGCAATTTAAGCCACGCGCAACACGCAGCACTGAACAGGAGTTACTCGATCTTGCCAACTCCGATTTCCCGAGACGCAGGGATTTTCTCCGCGAAGGAAGAGCAGAACGATCCGCAGAGCAGCGCAAGGCAGCCATGCTGGATTACCGTGCGCTGGAAATGGCTAGACAGGAAGGCGCATTAGCCCTTCTTTCTGCAAGCAGAGGCGATGGCGGCAACGTCTTCGTTATGGGGGCAAGCGTCAACACACACCCCGATACCCCCTTCACACGGCGCATGCGTATTTACGAAAGCAAAGCACCAAAGGTCCTTCCTCAAATTGTTCTCGCAAGTGAACATTACAACCGCATGTACCGCACTCTCCAAAAAGGAGTGAAGGTAAAAATGAACATGGACCTGGATGCGGAATTCAACAAGGCAGATTCCTCCTACAACGTCATTGCTGAAATTCCCGGCACCGATCTCAAGGATGAAATCGTCATGGTCGGCGGCCATCTTGACAGTTGGCACGGCGGCACAGGGGCAACAGACGACGGCACAGGCGTCGCCACATGCATGGAAGCAATACGCATCCTCAAAACACTTGGAATCAAACCCCGCCGGACAATCCGCATCGCACTTTGGAGCGGAGAAGAACAGGGAACGCTCGGTTCAAAAGAGTTTGTCAAAAAGCATCTCGGAGTGAAGGAAACAAAAGATAGCGTTGAAAAAATCACTTTGACCTCTGAAGGGGAGCGCCTCTCCATATACATCAATAACGATAATGGTACAGGGAAAATCCGTGGCGTGTATATGCAAGGCAACGAAAAGGTGCGGAATATCTTCCGCGCATGGCTGAAGCCGTTTGAAAATGATGGGGCAGCAACCCTCACTCTTTCCAATACCGGCAGCACCGATCATGTGCCGTTTGACGCAATCGGGATTCCGGCATTCCAGTTCATCCAGGATGAAATCGAATACTTTCCTCTCACGTGGCATTCCACCATGGATGTCTATGACCGTGTAATTGAGGAAGACGTGAAACAGACGGCAATCATCATGGCTTCGTTCCTGTACAATGCCGCAATGCGGGATGAAATGATTCCGCGCAAGTAAGCGGATTGGGAATTAGGCTTGCACAGATATTGAATTCTTGCTAATTTTGTCCGGTGCAGAACCCGGCCACACTGAATACTGCCGGGTAACTGAACATTCAAACAATCCAAACCCTGAATTGCCATGAACCTTCGCTTGTTTGTTCTCTGCTGCTTCATCACCGTCATTACTCATGCTCTCGCGGCACAAACTCCGGCGCAGCAAAAGAAACTTGCCTTCAAACATATCACGCTTGAACACGGCCTGCCTGCGAACAAAATCAATACGATTATGCAGACAAGAGACGGCGTCATGTGGTTCGGAACACGCGAAGGTTTCGTGAAATACGATGACGGCGCGATCACGGTCTATCAACCGGTGCGTCCAAATGCCGGCGGCCTGGCTGCCAATGACGTACGCGCCCTGTACGAAGACCGCTCCGGCATCATGTGGATCGGGATGTTCGGCAGCGGGTTGTACCGCTTCGACCGGGTAAGCGGCAAACTCACCGAATACAAACACAATCCCGAAAACCCGAACAGCCTCAGCGATGACCGCGTTCTCTCCATTCTCGAAGACCGGAACGGTATTCTCTGGATCGGCACCGTCAACGGACTGAATACATTTGACCGTACCAACCTGAATTTCTCCGTCATTAAGAACGAGCCGGATAACCCGCTAAGCCTCAGCGAGAACCGTGTGTGGCCGATGGTGGAAGACCGTGAAAATAATCTCTGGGTGGGAACACTCGGCGGCGGCATCAACAAGCTCGAAAAATCCACCGGTGCTGTCAGGGTATTCAAAAATGATCCGCAAACCATGAACAGCCTTGCGCGTAACTCGGTGATGGCGCTGTATACCGACCGCTCCGGCAAATTGTGGGTGGGAATGGAAGATGGGGGTTTGGACCTTTTCATTTTCGGAAAAGATGAATACGACCGGCAACGCGAGGAATTCAGGCATTTCCTTCAGGGTATGAGCGTCACTTCCATTGTTGAGGACTCGGCCGGCAATATCATTGCGGGCACACTCGGCAGCGGCATCAAAGTACTGGATAAAACAACCTATACCGTCACCACAATGTTCGCCAACGATCCACAGGACACAAAGACCCTCAGCGACAACGATATTCTCTGTTTGTTTACCGACAATAAGAAAATCCTTTGGGTGGGGACGCAAAACTCAGGCGTCTGCGTGCTTACGCAGGAAGAGGTGAAGGCGAAGAAGCCGAGAAGGGTCTACTAAGCCTCCCTCTTTTCATTGCAACTCTTGCCTCAATAACGTATATTACCCCTCGAAATTTGCTCGCTTGGCAAGTCCGTCCCGGCCTGACTGGTACGGACTTTTGCGTAATTAGAGAGAACACAGCTCTTCTGCATGGAACATATCCGTAATTTCTGCATCATCGCCCACATTGACCACGGCAAGTCCACGATAGCCGACAGGTTACTGGAAGCAACCGGCACGATCACCCCGCGCGAGATGAAATTCAACCAGGTGCTGGATGATATGGACCTGGAGCAGGAACGCGGCATCACCATCAAGCTCCACGCAATACAGATGAAGTACAGGGCAAAGGATAAGAAGGAATACATCCTGAACCTGATTGATACGCCCGGCCACGTGGATTTTTCGTACGAAGTCTCCCGCTCACTTGCTGCATGCGAAGGCGCAATACTTGTCGTTGATGCCTCACAAGGAGTTGAGGCACAAACCATCAGCAATCTCTATCTTGCCATTGATGCCGGGCTGGAAATCGTCCCCGTGATCAACAAGATTGACCTGCCAAGTTCCATGATTGACAGCGTTAAGCAGCAGATCAAGGACCTCATCGGCTGTAAGGACGAGGAAATTCTTCTTGTCAGCGCGAAAGCAAACATCGGCATCGACCTGATTCTTGAAGCGGTTGTGGAGCGCATCCCGCCCCCCAAAGGAGATGCATCTGCCCCACTGCAAGCACTTATTTTCGATTCGGTATTCGATATCTACCGTGGTTCGATAGTCTATATCCGGGTGTTCCAAGGTGTCTTGAAGGAACGGATGAAGATTATGTTCTTTCACAACGGAAAGATCTATGAGGCGGAAGAAGTCGGCCATCTTGAAATGAAGAAAACACGGACGGGTGAACTTGCTGCGGGAGATGTCGGATATCTTATCGCCGGCATCAAGGATGTTCATGATACAAAAGTCGGGGATACCGTCACCAATGCTGATAGCCCTGCGCCTGCACCGCTTCCGGGATACAAAGACGTCAAGCCGATGGTTTTCAGTGGCGTGTATCCAACCAATGCCGAGGACTTTGAGGATCTCAGGACTTCCATTGACAAGCTCCGGCTCAATGACTCGGCGCTCGTGTATGAACCGGAAACATCCACAGCCCTTGGCTTTGGATTCCGCTGCGGATTCCTGGGGCTGCTTCACATGGAAATTGTCCAGGAGCGCCTCGAACGCGAGTACAACCAGAACATCATCAATACAGTCCCGAACGTAGAGTACCGCGTCACCAAAACCGATGGCGAAGTTGTTCTCGTTGACAATCCTTCGTACATGCCTTCGCTCGGAGAAATCGAAAAAGTAGAAGAGCCATTCATTAAGGCGCAGATCATTGTCCCGACGGAATATGTCGGAAACATCATGAAGCTCTGCATGGACCGGCGCGGTGTGTACAAAAATACAACGTATCTCGACCCGACGCGTGTCGACCTGCATTACGAAATGCCTCTCTCGGAAATTATCTTCGACTTTTATGACAAGCTGAAATCCACAAGCCGCGGGTATGCGTCATTCGATTATGAGTTCCTCGATTTCCGTGAGTCCGACCTGGTCAAACTGGATATTCTCCTGAATGGGGAACCGGTAGATGCGTTTTCTTCTATTGTCCATAGGGAAAAAGCCCATGAATGGGGAAAAAAGCTCTGCCTGAAACTGAGGAAACTGATCCCAAGGCAAATGTTTGAAATTGCTATTCAGGCGGCCATTGGCAGCAAAATCGTCTCCCGTGAGACCATTTCCGCCATGAGAAAAAACGTCCTCGCCAAGTGCTATGGCGGCGATATTTCTCGAAAACGCAAGTTGCTGGAGAAACAGAAAGAGGGGAAGAAACGTATGAAACAGGTGGGACGGGTGGAAATTCCCCAGGAAGCATTCCTGGCCGTATTGTCAATGGAAGACGAATAAGCAAGAAAGGAAATTGTATGGCTCATCAACCTGCAATCGCAAAGAAGAACACTATCAAGGATTTCTTCAAAGATACCGCATTCGTTCTTGTTTCATTTTTCTTTCTCAACAGTTTTGTCCTTGCTTCGTTTGAGGTCCCGACGGGCTCAATGGAAAACGAGATTATGGCAGGTGATTTCCTGTTTGTCAACAAATTCCTCTACGGGGGAAGCACCCCGCGCACAATTCCCTTTACAAATACCCGAATACCCTGGTTCAGAGTTCCGGCGTTCAGCGAGGTGGAACGTGGCGATGTTATTGTGTTTGAATTCCCCGGCCAGCAGGACGAAGTCCGTTCCCCCGAATTTCTGTTCTACCTGAAACGTGCAATCGCATTGAGCGGCGATACTATCGAAATACGAAATCGCGTGGTGTTCATCAACGGAGCGCAGGCACCGCTTCCACGCAATATGAAATTCAACAACCCCAATATCCTCCCCACCGGCGTTGTCAACCCAAGAATTTTTCCAAAAGGGTCACACTTCAATGAAGATAACTGGGGCCCGGTGGTTGTTCCCACCAAGGGCGACATCATCACACTCACACCGGAAAACTTTGAACGGTGGAGAGTCTTCATCGGCCGGGAAGGACACACTGCACGAATAGATGAAACTGGAAAAATCCTCATTGATGGAAACCCGGCAACATCCTATACCGTGCAGAGCGACTATATTTTTGGAATGGGCGACAACAGGGATAACAGCCTCGACAGCCGGTTCTGGGGGTTCATCCCAAAGGATAATATCATCGGAACGCCTATGATTGTCTATTGGTCGTGGGATCCTGACCTCCCGCTCTTCCGGCTGTTCGACAAACTCTCGTCAATACGCTTTGGCAGGATTGGCACAATCATCGGATAGCACAAGGCATTCCGGGGGCTGAGGGTGGAGGAACAGGCGAAGCCGGAGGGAGTTGTCCCATCCGGGCGGACGAAGGAATACCTTCAACTGCTTCTTGTTGCTGTGATCGTTGCAGTTCTTCTGCGGACATTTGTTGTCGAAGCGTGTTATATCCCCTCACGGTCGATGGAGAACACCCTGCTCGCAGGCGATTTCATTCTGGTCAGCAAAATTATTTATGGTGCAACCACGCCGCGCACAGTGCCTTTTACACACATTACCCTTCCCTATCTGCGACTTCCGTGGCTGAGTCAACCGGAGAAAGGCGATATCATCGCGTTTACTCTTCCATGGAGAACATTCGGCGGAAACCGGAATGTATCTTACGTGAAGCGATGTGTCGGAACACCGGGAGATACTGTAAGAGTGCAAGGCGGAGTGCTCTATGTCAACAATGTTCAGCTCTCTCTCCCCGGTGCTTTGGGCAATAGTGCAGAGGGCGAAAACTTCGGGCCCGTGTACGTACCGCGTAAGAATGATAGCATTGCGCTCGATTCCACTAGTATACACACATGGCAAACTGTTATAGAGCGTGAAGGGCATGTCGTTCAGGTTATCAATAACAACGTTGTTATTGATGCCAACGCACATACGCTCTACACATTCAAGCATGATTATTATTTCATGATGGGTGACAACCGCAACAACAGTGTTGACAGCAGGGATTGGGGAGTTGTGAGGGACGACCTGATTCTCGGCAAAGCATTTGTCATTTACTGGTCATTGAACGACGGCCAATCCTTGAATCATATACGATGGTCCCGCCTGGGACATATACTTCACTAAAGAACCATCCGATCTTCTATGCCATCGCTCTACCTCCATATCCCGTTCTGCGAAAAGAAGTGCGTCTATTGTGATTTCTACTCCATAGAGACGATCTCTCCAATGGAGGAGTTTCTCAAGGCGCTCCATAACGAAATTGATATGTACGGCAAATACGGCAAAGACGTAACATTCGACACTGTTTTCTTCGGCGGAGGGACCCCTTCCCTGCTCACCCCGCTGCAACTGGAATCCATTCTGCAGCATCTGACCTCTACCTATGCTGTAACGGACGATGCAGAAATTACGCTTGAAACAAACCCCGGGACTGTTACAAAAGAAAAGCTCGTTGCCTACAGAAGTATCGGCATCAACCGCATCAGCCTGGGCGTGCAGTCTTTCCATGAAGATGAATTGCGCTTTCTTTCACGCATTCACTCAAGTGATGAAGCGAGAGAATGTATTCAAACGGTACGGGAAGTCGGGTTTGATAACTTTAGCATAGACCTGATCTATGCGCTTCCGGGACAGGGTGCCGAACGCTGGCTCAATAACCTCGAGCAAGCAATGAAACTCAAACCGCCGCATATTTCGGCATACGGATTGATTGTGGAGGATGGAACGCCACTCGCAAGAATGGTGCTCTCCAAACAGGTTTCGCCTGCTCCCGCTGACGATGAAGCCGGGATGTATGAAATCACGATGGACTTTCTTGCAAAGCATGGGTACGAGCACTACGAAGTATCCAATTATGCAAAACCAGGGTTCCGCTCAAAGCACAACTACAATTACTGGACTCACGGCGGATATCTCGGCTTCGGCCCCTCGGCACATTCGTTCTGGAATGACACACTTACGGGCAATACTCCGCGGCGTTGGTGGAACATCGCCAACCTCTCACACTATTGCGAGAAACTTCATTGCAATGAATTGCCGCTTGTTTCTTCGGAGCAACTTTCCCTTGACGAACTCTTTACAGAACGAATTCTTCTTGGCCTGCGAAGCGATGGCATTGACTTGAAGAGATTAAGAACGGACTTTGGAAAAAGGATGTTTGACACAGAAAGCGATACCATCCGACAACTTGTACGGGATCGGCTGGTCACAGTTGAAAACGAGTCGTTGCGCCTGACTTCCCGTGGTTACCTCCTCTGCGATGAAGTGTGCATGAAGCTGATTGGGTAAAGCATCATCGCCTTCACAGAAGCGCCATTTTGTGGATTCCTTGAAAATCACCGCGATTAGCCATATATTAATTAGGTTTTTTCCCTACCCACCAGATTAGGTGGAATATCAGAAAGTATGTGAGGCAGGCATGTCCGATCGTATGATCCATCGCGTGATGGCTGGATTTGTATTCTTCAGTTCGCTTATTGTATACCTGATTACTATTGCTCCAACCGTAGTGTTTTGGGATGTCGGCGAGTTTATTGCCGCTGCAAATATGTTGCAGGTTCCGCATCCCCCCGGATCGCCATTGTTTTTGCTCCTTACGCGCATAGCAATGATGTTGCCCGTCGCCTCCGACCTTGCGATGAGAGCGCATGCCTTTACGGCACTTTCCTCCGCAGCAGCCATCATGTTCGCGTACCTCATCATGGTACGATTTATCAAAAACTTTCACCGAAGCACAGACTCTGTTATTGACAAGCTTGCGGTGTACGGCGCGTCAGCCATCGGCGCACTTTCCCTCGCCTTTGGAAATACCAACTGGAACAACTCCATTGAATCCGAAGTGTATGGCATGAGCATGTTGTTCCTCAATGCCATCATGTGGCTCGGCTTGCGTTGGCTTGAACGGTCGGAAAGGCCGGGAAATGAAAAATACATTCTCCTGATCGCCTACCTGATCGGGCTTTCACTGGGAGTTCACCTGCTCGCGCTGCTTGCAATCTTCCCGATTCTGCTGATCATTTACTTCAAGCGCTATGAATTTACGTTCAACAGTTTCATAAAATTTTGGCTTATCAGTGTTGGAGTGTTCCTCGTCGTGTATCCCGGCATTGTCACCATACTTCCCGGCATGATGGATGGAGACTGGAACGGTGCAAAGAACGACTTCGTGGCATACGTTCCCTGGCTGATTATTGCCGGTGCGATATGGGGCGCGTACACATCCTATCAAAAGAAACAGAAGATGCTCCATATTGCCCTTGTTTCGATAGTACTGGTGTTCGTTGGCTATACTACTTACACCACCGTGCTTCTCCGGGCAAACGTGAACCCCCCGATGAATGAGAACGATCCGCGCGATCTCGCCAAACTGACGTCGTACCTGGGCCGCGAACAATATGGCGATGCCGCACACTGGCCGCGACGTTACAGCCAGGAACCCCAGCATCAGGGGATTTATACCAATTACACCAGCGAAATGGACTTCCTCTTCCGCTACCAGCTTAACCATATGTTCACACGATATCTCTTGTGGAACTACGCGGGCAGCGAAGGAGATTGGCAGGATTCACGTTCAAATCTCTTCCCATTCAACAACGCCTTAAACGCAATTACAAAGGCAACAGCAGGCACCACCCCTTTTGCCGGCGAGTGGAAAGACTCGTTGTTTTGCCTTCCCCTGCTCATCGGTTTCTTCGGTGCATGGCAACACTTCAAACGTGACGGAAAAATGGCGTTCGTCCTCCTTGTTATGTTTCTCATTATGGGACCGATCCTTGCCCTGTATCAGCGGCAGCAGGACCCGCAGCCAAGAGAGCGTGATTACTTCTACATCGGTGCATTTCTTGTCTTCTCGATATGGATCGCCATCGGTATCACTGCTATTATTGACCTGCTGAAGAACACAATCCAATCTTCTTCTACATTAAGGCTCGCCACCATCGGCAGCATGGCATTCTTCACTCTCGTTGTTCCCGTGAATATGTTGAGAGCGAACTGGGAATCACATAACCGTTCCGGAAATTATGTTGCGTGGGATTATTCCTACAATATTCTTCAGACATGCGAGAAGGATGCCATTCTTTTTACCAACGGAGATAATGACACCTTCCCGCTATGGTACTTGCAGGATGTGGAAGGCGTACGACGCGACGTCAGAATTGTAAACCTGAGCCTGGTCAATACACCGTGGTATATTAAACAAATGCGCGATTCAAGCTACTACAAAGACGCCTTGCCCGTTCCGATCAGTTTGAGTGATGCTCAGATTGAGCGTATGGCTCCAATGGAGTGGGAACCGCGGAAGATGGAGCTCCCCGTCCCGCGCGACGCCTTCAAGCGTTATGGAGTTAGCGATACTGCCGTGATCAACAAAGGTAGCATCGAGTTTACCATGAACAACAGCTTCCAAGTGGGGGCAATCAAAGCCATCAAGGTACAGGACATTATGGTGAGAGATATTGTCTATACCAATGCATGGAAACGCCCGATATACTTTGCAGTCACGTGCGCACCGGACAGTAAGATTGGCCTTGACCCCTACCTGTGGTTCCACGGACTGGCATGGAGGTTGGAGCCGAGGAAAGTCGCCGACCAGGACAGGGCAATGGATTCTGAAATTGTATATAAAAATCTTTTCAATGAACCCGAGGGATTTTCAAAAGACCCGCAATACGGGTACAAATTCAGGAACGTTGCTAGCCCGAACGTGTACCTTGATGAAAATCAATCAAAGTTGATGATCAATTACCGGTCGGCGTTCATTCGCCTTGCCCTCTATTACAGCAACGTCTCGATTAACAAGGAAAAGGCGATCGCATGTCTCGACAGAATGGAACAGCTGATTCCCCGTTCAAAAGTACCCATGGGCTGGGAATTACAATCGGACATTGCGTCATTCTATCACCGGTTGGGTCGTGAAGACAAATTCAATGAACTTGCCAATGAGATAGAGCCCGCTGTACGTCAACTGATCGCAAACAAACAATACAACATGGGGTCATACTACAATCCGTTCCGGGTGCTACTAGAAATCTACGAAACACAAAACAAACCCCAGCAGGCGCTTGACCTGTTGCGCGAATTGTCAACGGAATATCCTAACGACCCGAATTTGAAGCAACGGATAACTCTATTGGAAGGCCAGGTAAAGGCCCAGGCAGGAAACAAGCAGGCAGACACCGATACGGCGTCCTGACGGCGCCGGTTCGATCAGCCCGGATGAAGATCCTTGTCATCAACTGGCAGGATATCAAAAACCCCCTTGGCGGCGGTGCGGAAGTTCATCTTCATGAGATTTTCTCACGCATCGCCCGCCTGGGACACGACGTAACCCTTTTCTGTTCCTCATTTCCCGACGCTCCTTCCGAAGAAACCATTGACGGTATCAAGGTCATCAGGCAGGGTGGGCGCGAGACCTTTAATTTTCGTGTGCCGCTTGCCTATCGTACACGCTTCCGTCATGAGCGGTTTGATGTTGTTATTGATGACCTCAACAAAATTCCTTTCTTTACGCCGCTGTATGTCCGAAGGCCTCTTGTTGCAATAGCACACCACCTGTTTGACAGAAGTATTTTCCTTGAGGCCAATTTCCTCGTCGCCTCGTATGTGTATTGGATGGAACGGCTTGCGCTCTGGATTTACCGTCGCGCCAATATTCCCTTCATGGTAGTTTCGCCAAGCACACAGGAAGAATTCCTTAAACGTGGGTATGACATCCGGTCCCTTCCCATCATTTACAACTGCGTTGACCATTCACAGTATACGGCGGGCGGGTCAAAACACCCCCAACCGTTAATAGGCTACTTTGGCCGCCTTAAGAAATATAAAAGTGTCGATCATCTTCTTCATGCAATTCCACTTGTGCAAAAGTCAATTCCCGAAATTCAAGCGGTTATCATTGGTGAAGGTGATGACAGGCCACGACTGGAAGCTCTTTCAAAAGAGCTGGGGCTGGAGAAATGTGTAAAGTTCACGGGCTTTGTCAGTAAAGATGAGAAAGTGAAACTGCTGCAACAGATGTGGGTGAAGGTGACTCCCTCATCGAAGGAGGGCTGGGGATTGACCGTTCTGGAGGCAAATGCGTGCGGTACACCGGTAATCGCAAGCAATGTCCCGGGTTTGCGGGATGCAATCAAAGACAACGAGACCGGACTGCTCTACGAATATGGGAATGTGGAAGAACTTGGCAGCAAGCTGCTCGAGGTTTTACAGAACAATGAATTGCGGTATCACCTTGCATCAAGCGCCCTGCAGTTCTCCAAGCAGTTCGATTGGGATGTTGTTGCCGAAAAAACCATTCAAGAGCTTGAAGAAAGAATAAAACGGCACCAGCTCTGAGGTACAAGTGCTTACTTTCCGCAGAGCCGTTTCAGAAGCTGTATTTGTCCGGCATGGTACAAATCATGCGATGCAATGCCGTAGATAAGTTGCGCACTTGTCCACTTGCTCCCATGTGAAAGCTTGTGCAGAGTGATGGGTGAAACGGCCGCAATAGCTTCGCGCATACTGCTGTGCATGTCTTCAAGCAACTCAATATCTTCCTTCCAGGCAGCATCCGTCATTTTTATCGGACGTTCAAACCAGTTGCTGCCTTCCAAAGGAAAT
>CAZWIN010000025.1:9816-16125 GCA_964633855.1 uncultured Chitinophagales bacterium | reverse complement strand
CGGTGATACGCTTATTGCACATCCGAAGACAAGATTTGTTTCTTTTACCGGTTCTAAAGAAGTCGGCATTCATATCAACGAGGTGGCGGCGAAAGTCCAGCCCGGACAAATCTGGTTGAAACGCGTTGTGGCGGAGATGGGTGGCAAGGATTCGATCATTATAGATGAGGGTGTGAATCTCGATGAAGCCGCTGCAGGCGTGACCGTATCGGCTTTTGGTTTTCAAGGACAGAAATGCTCGGCATGCTCGCGTGTTATCGTTCACGAAAAGGTGTACGATCAGTTCGTAGATCTTCTTGCAAAGAAAGCAAAGTCTATTACAGTCGGTGACGCGGCTCTCCAATCGAACTATATGGGCCCCGTAGTGAACCGCAGTTCACAGGAGAAAATTCTCGAGTATATTGATAAGGCTGTCAGCGAAGGGGGCAGGATTGTTGCCGGGGGAACCAAAGCCGGAGATCAAGGATACTTCATTCATCCGACGGTAATAGCGGATGTTCTGCCCAAAGCCACAATTTCCCAGGAAGAAATCTTCGGCCCGGTCTTGGCGGTGATCAAAGCAAAGAATTTTGATGATGCCCTGCAGATTGCCAACAACACGGAGTTTGGATTAACAGGTGCCGTGTATACAAAGAATAAAAAGCGGCTTGAAAAGGCTGAAAGAGAATTTTTTGTCGGGAATTTGTACCTCAACCGGAAATGTACCGGCGCATTGGTTGGTGTACATCCGTTCGGGGGTTTCAATATGAGCGGTACCGACTCGAAAGCAGGCGGCAGGGATTACCTTCTGCTCTTCCTGCAGGGGAAGTCTATTGCTGAAAAAATCAAAAAGTAAAAGGAGATTCAATGAAGATTCATGAGTATCAGGGCAAAGAAATCCTCAAACGGTTTAACGTTGCCATCCCAAAAGGAAAAGTAGCATTTTCAGTTGATGAAGCTGTACAGGCTGCACGTGAACTTGGCGGAACTGTCTGGGTGGTGAAAGCGCAAATTCACGCGGGAGGCCGTGGCAAAGGCGGTGGGGTAAAAGTAGCGAAGAGCCTTGATGAAGTGCGGCAGTACGCTTCACAAATCCTCGGGATGACACTTGTAACGCACCAAACCGGGCCTGAAGGGAAGATTGTCAAGAGGCTGTTGATTGAACAGGGGATTAACATCGCGAAAGAATTGTACGTCGGCGTTACGCTCGACCGTGTCACGTCACGCAACGTTGTGATGGCATCCACTGAGGGCGGCGTGGAAATTGAAAAGGTGGCGGAGGAATCGCCGGAGAAAATCCTGAAGGAATTTGTTGACCCGGCAATCGGTTTTCAGCAATATCAGGCGCGAAAACTTGCGTTCGGGCTCGGCCTCTCCGGCGATGCCTTCAAGAATGCAATCAAATTCTTCACCGCTCTGTATCATGCCTACGATGCGATGGATTGTTCGCTTGCGGAAATCAACCCGCTGGTGATTACCAGCGAAGGTGATGTGCTCGCCCTTGACGCGAAAATCAACTTTGATGACAATGCGCTCTTCCGCCATCCTGATCTGCTGCCGTTACGCGATATTGACGAGGAAGACCCGCTTGAGGTGGAAGCATCGAAGTCCAATCTTAATTACATCAAATTGGATGGCAATGTCGGCTGTATGGTGAACGGTGCAGGGCTTGCTATGGGCACTATGGATATCATCAAGCTGGCTGGTGGCATGCCTGCGAATTTTCTTGATGTGGGTGGCGGTGCAAGCGCCGAAACGGTTGAAGCAGGATTCAAGATCATTCTTGCCGACCATCATGTGAAAGCAGTCCTGATTAATATCTTCGGCGGCATCGTCCGTTGTGACCGTGTTGCAACCGGCGTGGTTGAAGCTTCAAAACGGGTGCATGTTGGCGTGCCTATTGTGGTGAGGCTTGCCGGAACCAACGCAGAGCTTGCGGCAGACATATTGAAGAAATCCGGGATGAATTTCCTTGTTGCCGGAAGCTTGAAAGAAGCGGCAGAAAAGGTAACGCAGGCGATTCGCAATTAAGTACATGCGGCAACGGTAATGATTCGTTTGTAGAAAGCGCTCTTGAAGCTCAACGAAAACTACGAGCCGGTCATCGGGCTGGAAGTTCATGCCCAGATGCTTACCAACACCAAGGCATTTTGCGGGTGCCCGACGACATTCGGCAATGAACCCAACACCAATGTCTGTCCGGTATGCCTGGGCATGCCGGGCACCCTTCCGGTGTTGAACGTCAACCTGGTTGATTTCATTATTAGAATGGGCCTTGCAACGGAATGCAAGATTTCCTCAAAATCCATTTTCGCCCGCAAGAACTATTTTTATCCTGATCTTCCCAAGGGTTACCAGATTTCCCAGTATGAAGAACCGATCTGCACCGGCGGGTATGTTGATATTGACCTTGACGACGGTACCCGCAAGCGCATCGGTATCACGCGCATCCACATGGAAGAAGATGCAGGCAAATCCATTCACGACCAAAACGCTGATACCCTTGTTGATGTCAACCGGTGCGGTGTGCCGCTTATTGAAATTGTCAGCGAACCGGATCTGCGTTCCCCGCGTGAAGCGTATTGGTATCTCTGGAAGATACGCCAACTCGTCACGTACCTGGGAATTTGCGATGGTAATATGGAAGAAGGAAGTCTCCGGTGTGATGCAAACGTTTCCGTAAGGAAGAAAGGCGAGGCGAACTTCGGCACGAAAACGGAAGTGAAGAATATGAATTCCTTCCGTTATGTGGAACGGGCGCTGGAGTTTGAGATCAACCGTCAAATACAACTTATTGAGGATGGCGGCAAGGTGGTACAGGAAACGCTCCTTTGGGATGCGAACCAGAACGCTGCCTACCCGATGCGCAGTAAAGAGGGGGCGCATGATTACCGTTATTTCCCGGATCCTGACCTTGTTCCTGTGTTGGTGGACGAACGGTGGACGGCAAATGTACATGCAAAACTTCCGGAGCTCCCAACCATCCGGCGTGACCGTTACATTTCACAGTTTGGTTTGCCTCGTTATGATGCGGATGTGCTTACGGCTGAGAAAGAAGTCGCGGACTATTTTGAGCAAACGCTCAATGGCCTTGATGATGCATCCTCACCGTCAAAGGAGAGTGCAAAGTCAGCAAGCAACTGGGTGATGACGGATGTACTGCGGGTTGTCGGCGAGAGAAAAATCGGAATTGCTGACTTTCCGATCAAATCCTCGAATCTTGCTGCAATGATACGGCTTATTAACGAAGGTACCATCAGCGGCAAGATTGCAAAGGATCTTTTTGAAATTCTGCTGACCACGGATGAAGACCCGAAAGCTGTTGTTGAAAAGCGCGGCCTTGTTCAGATCTCCGACATCTCTGCCATTGAGAAAGTCATTGATAGTGTTCTTGCCGGGAACGCGCCGCAAGTCGAGAAATTTCTTGGCGGCAATGAAAAGGTATTCGGTTTCTTTATCGGGGAGACTATGAAGATGATGAAAGGGAAAGCCAACCCGAAGATTGTCAATGATATTCTCCTCGCCAAACTCAATTCACGGAAGAAGTAAGAAAACACTACGGGATAGTATGCGCCAGAAGATTATAGCGGGTAACTGGAAAATGAACAAAGACCTTGGTGAGGGCATTGAGCTCATCAACTCAGTCAAAGAGAAACTCGGCTCTACAAAGCCTGATGTTGAGGTTGTGCTTTGTCCGCCGTTCATGACGCTTGCTGTTGCATCAAACTTGATGAAGGGAAGCCGGTTAAAGTTGGGAGCGCAGAACATGTCCGAACATGATGAGGGTGCTTTCACCGGTGAAATTTCGTGGAAAATGTTGAAATCCGTTGGGTGTGAGTATGTCATTCTCGGCCACTCCGAGCGACGGCAGTATTTTCGGGAGACAAATGGGCTTATCAATATCAAAGCGAGAAAAGCGCTTGCGAATGGATTGCGTCCGATCATTTGTGTAGGTGAAACGTTGGATGAAAGGGAGAAGGGTGTGATGGTGCAAATCATCACGACACAAATTAAGGGTGTGCTTGAGGGCTTCACATCTGCTGAGATGGGGAGAGCAGTTATAGCTTATGAACCTGTTTGGGCAATTGGGACGGGGAAAAATGCTACCCCGGTTCAGGCTCAGGAGGTCCATCAGCTGATCAGGAAGCTGGTTGGCCAGCAATTCGGATGGGCTGTGGCTGATAAAGTGCCGATTCAGTATGGTGGAAGTGTAAAACCTGACAATTCCGCCGATATTCTGTCGCAGAGTGACATTGATGGTGCCCTTGTGGGAGGCGCCTGCCTTAAAGCCGATACATTCCTTCCGATTATCGAATCGGTTCGAGGCTAGCGCTGGTAGAGGGTTACCACTGATTCCTCATAAATTCCTTTGATTTTCGTTGCTTTCAGCCAATCTTATGATTATATTCTCCACGAAGTAAATTACCTTCCGACGACCTAAAACATAATTGCCGAGAAAATCTCTCAAATTGAGCGCTACGCCAGCGGTTTTGCTCATTCGACAGTTAATCTGCATCTCTGTACTATCCTTACTCCTTGGATTGCCTGTTCAGGCACAATACCAATTCCTGGAAAATGGTAATCCGATCAACCGTGGTGCAGATGCCGGTTTTCTTGTTGACACACCAACACGACAGAAAATTGATCTTTCGGGTTCATGGAAATTTGAAGTGGAAGGCGGTCCCGCCGGGCTGGTAAAGGTTCCTTCTGCGTATGATTTTGTAGGGAAAGTCAGTTTCACCCGGAACATCGAAATAACCTCCGACCAGATTGACCGGTACGACTTTCACATTGCCATGCTTGGTTCGAACTATAACACTGAAGTGAATATCAATGGTGAGTTCATTACCAACCATGCCGGAGGATATACAGGATTTATCGTTCCGATACCTTCCAACGTCCTGCAAGTCGGGAGTGAAAATGTCATCAAGGTCGTCACCGACAATCAACTGAACGCAAGGAAAACACTTCCGCTCCGGTCAATGGTTTGGGGATGGCGAAACTATGGAGGCATACTCCGGGACATTTTTATACTTGCCACGCCGAAGTTGTACATCAGCGGTGTTGTTGCCACGTCGGGAGTTGCTGTGGATAACCTTTCCGCGCGGGTGGTGGTAACGGCAAATATAGAAGGAAACGCGCCTCCTGAATTTGAAGGCGATCGCAAAGGCCAGCTCGGGCTTTCCGTTGAAATGCTTGATAAGATTTCGGGGTTGTCGATTGCCAGGAGCGCATTTGTACCGCTGACAAGAAATGGAGAGGAGTGGCGTGCTGCTACTGCCGAAATGCAGATCCAAAACCCCAAACTGTGGAGCCCGGAATCGCCGGAACTCTACTATGTGAAGTGCTACCTCGTGAATTCCCAGGCAGGCGCCAAGGAAAAGCTCGTTTCGGTCATTGATGAGTATGACTTGAACATGGGAATACGCAGCATCGCAATTCGTGGCGGCGATATTCTTGTCAATGGAAAAAGAATAGTACTGAAGGGAGTAATCTGGCAGGAAGACCATCCGACTTGGGGTAGTGCAATGACGTATGAAGAGCTTGAGAAAGACGTCGCTCTTATCAAGTCGCTTGGTGCAAACGCCGTCCGTTTCGGAGGCCACCCGCCTCATCCGTACATGCTGAACCTGTGTGATCGTTATGGGCTGTTTGCCATGGAAGAACTACCCCTGGCGAATGTGCCGGCAAATGTACTGCAGCAGGAGGATTATCTCGATCTCGCATCAACGATGATGAAGGAAATGGTTACGCGGGACCGAAGCCATCCGTCGGTCCTCGCGTGGGGTATCGGTGATCAGTTTGAATCATCTCATCCTGCGAGTCGCGGTTTTGTTGAAGTGTTGGCAAAGGCTGCAAAGAGCCTTGATGACAGACCGACGTACTTTGCTTCACGTATGCTTGAAGCTGACGTATGTGCTGACCTTGTGGATTTTGCCTGCTACAATATTTCCATCAGGGATCCCAAATTCTTTAAACTGCAATTGCAGCAATGGAAGGAACGAAATCAGGGCAAGCCCGTCATTGTCAGCCGGTTTGGCACGGAGGTACAGCAGGGAAACCGCAACGGGTACAGCGACCCGCTCTCGTATGAATCACAGGCACGTTTCTATATTCAACGGTTTGATATTATCAAGTCATTGGATTACGACGGTGCCTTTGTCTGGTCGTTTAATGATTGGAAGGGAGATGTTCCCGCTCTCACCGTCAGTTCCGGCGACCCCTGGATGCACACGATGGGACTTGTGAGTGGACAGAGGGAGAAGAGGCTTGCGTATGAGGCGGTGCGCTCGGCGTTTCCGGACGCCCCAGCCGCTCCCGTCGAGCTGG
>CAZWIN010000025.1:0-9806 GCA_964633855.1 uncultured Chitinophagales bacterium | reverse complement strand
CGCTCGGCGTTTCGTTCGGAGAGATTTGTTGCCCTGCCCATTGGTAACTACTCGGCGAGCGCACCGATCATCTATGTGCTTGCCGGGCTTGTTGTGCTCATCGGTGTGGCGTATGTGTATAATGCCAGCAGGCGCTTCAGGGAAAGCCTGAACCGCGCAGTCATGAATTCATACAATTTCTTTGCTGATGTGCGGGATCAAAGGGTGGTGACCGTTATTCACAGCACTCTCCTTGGCATCATTGTTTCTGTAGCGACAGCAATCGTCGTCTCATCCATTCTGTATCATTTCAGGCACAATTGGGTTCTGGATAATCTCCTTTCCACGATACTGGTCTATGATAATATCAAGGAAACCATGGTGTACCTCATATGGAATCCGCTCAAGAGTATTGCGTATTTCTCAATTCTTATTTTTCTCGTGCTGTTGTTGTTGACGGCTGTCTTGTTGATGCTATCGCCATTGTTCAAAACGCGGATGTATCCGTTTCATGCGTATGCAATTACTATGTGGTCCACTCCTCCGCTGCTGATTCTTGTCCCTGTGGGGATGATTCTCTTCAGGCTGATGGAAAGCAGTGTATATGTTCTGCCATCGTTGATTCTCGTTGCCGTATTGTTGCTCTGGGTGTTTATCAGGCTTCTCAAGGGGGTTTCCATTATGTATGATGTACGCGTGATGAAAGCGTATTTTCTTGGCGTAGCCTCCCTTGTTGCAGTACTGGCAATTGTGTATTTCTATTATGATTACACGCAATCAACTTCAACGTATCTTGCATTCATGTACAACGTGGTGGCGAATTCACCGTAGTCCGTTACTGTGAGGCACTCTTATGTATCTCTCCAAACTCGAAATAATTGGGTTTAAATCGTTTGCTGCGAAGACCTCTGTTCTTTTTGACAGCGGTATCTCGGCAATAGTGGGTCCGAACGGGTGCGGTAAAACCAATATTGTGGATGCCATTCGTTGGGTGTTGGGCGAACAACGGTACAGTGCGCTCCGTAGCGAAAAGATGGAAGATGTGATCTTCAACGGTACCAAGAACCGCAAGGCCCTCGGCATGGCAGAGGCATCACTGGTCATTGAGAATACCAAGGGAATTCTCCCCTCGGAATACACCCAGGTGACGATTGGCCGCCGGGTGTACCGCTCCGGCGACAGCGAATATTTGCTCAACAAGGTGCCATGCAGACTCAAGGATATTCTCGATCTGTTTATGGATACAGGCATGGGCCCCGATGCGTATTCGGTAATCGAGTTGAAAATGATCGAAACAATCCTCAGCGACAAAACCGATGAGCGTCGCAGGCTTTTTGAGGAAGCGGCAGGCGTGACAAAATACAAGCACAGAAGAAAAGCAGCCTACCGTAAATTGGAAAGCGTTCAGGCAGACCTCGTGCGCGTGAATGATATTGTCTCCGAAGTCCAGAAAGCAGTCAATACGCTGGAACGACAGGCGAAGAAGGCGGAGCAGTACAACGATGTCCGGAGCCGCCTCAAGACGCTTGAAATAGATGTGATGGAACGTGAATATGCCCAGCTCGTATCGCGTCTTTCCCCGCTGGATGAAAAATTGCTGACGCTTTCAGAGGACAAAAACCGCATTGATCTTGACCTTTCCAATGAAGAATCCCAGCTTGAGTCGCTTCGTTCAGGAATGGCAGGTATCGAAAAGCGGCTTGCAGAATCTCAGCGTGATGTAAGCATCTATCTCGACAAAATTCACAGGGTTGAGGAGAAAAATCTTGTTGCCGCGGAACGCTCTAAAGCACTGCGCAATAACATCCAGCGCTATCAGGATGAGAAGATTGAACTGCACAGGGAAATGCAGGAAGTCGAAGGGCTCAAAGTCACTCTTGAAAAGCGTATCCTTGATCTCGGGCTACAGGAGCGTGAACTGTCTGCGACGCTGGAGACAAGCCGTGTCGGGTTGCAAGAATTCGAGAAGCTTCTCGATGCCAAGAAAGGCGAACTCCAGGGACTCAATGACCGGACAATCCAGCTTGTCCACGAAATTGCCGACAAGAACACTGAGCAGGACAGGCGCAAAGGTAGGGCCGAGCATCTCCAGGGACGCGCGGCACATGCTGAAGAAGAAACGGCGGCCTATGAACTCGAGATTCAACG
Source organism: uncultured Chitinophagales bacterium (assembly GCA_964633855.1). Lineage (GTDB taxonomy): Bacteria > Bacteroidota > Ignavibacteria > UBA10030 > UBA6906 > CAZWIN01. Next base: position 7,679 of record CAZWIN010000025.1, on the reverse strand, counting down.
ACTCAATACGGAAATTGCCGACTTGCTTGCCAATGACAAACAGCTGCGTAAGTCATACGCTGAAGCCGAGTTGACCTTTTCCGCGGCTGAGGCCCGTAAGAAGCAATTTCGTGACGAAATTGATGCGCTCAACAGGAAGGAAGTCGAGCTGCGTTCGGAAATCGAACGCCGGCAGGCCAAAGTGGATTTCCTCAGAGGATTGCTGGAAAGCCACGAAGGCCTATCGGAAGGGGTTCGCTTCCTTGCAAGTGCAGGGGATTGGACACCTTCGCGGAAGATTACAGTGGCAGATGCAGTTCGCGCGGATGAACGCTTCCGGATCGCCATTGAGTCGGCACTCGGCGATTTTGCTGAATTGTTGGTTGTCGATACTGAACAAGATGCGGAACAGGCGACAGAGTTGTTGAGAAAGGCGCAACGCGGCAAGGCTACGTTTGCTTGCCTGAACAGGCTGCCCCAGGTTTCATCCCGCATCAATGCTCCCCGGATCAACGGGGTGTTCGGTTGGGCTGCGGAACTGGCGCAATATGACCAGGCGTTGGCTCCATTATTCGGGGTGTTGCTTGATCGCGTGTTGATAGTGGATTCCATGAAAACTGCGACAAAAGTTGCGGAGCGCATGGTGGGTATTCGATGCGTCACTCTCGATGGTGAACTGGTCACGGGGTTGGGAATCCGGCGAGGCGGAAGCAAGAGGCAGGATGAAGGCGGCACGATTGGCAAACAAAGCCAGATCGAGGAACTCCAGAAAGAAAATACAGGGTTCGAGTCGTCCCTTCAGGAACTTCGTTCCGGCATAGCCACAATTGTCGAAGCCCATGATGGTATTGATTTGAAGAGCTACTCAGACGGCGTGAAATCAATTGAAAGGGAGATGAACGCCGTTGAAATGAAAATCGCCCAGTTGCAGTTTGAGAAAAAGCGGGCGGAAGATATCATCGCCAGGAACAAAGAGGAAATCTCTTCCCTTACTGCAGAGGCTGACAATCTTTCTTTGGAAATATCGGTTGCGCTTCCCCAGCTGGAAAAGCTCAGCAGTGAGAAGACCGACGTGGAGCGCAGGGTTGGTGCGGCCACGAGTGAGTTTGATACCCTCGAGCTTGAGTGGTCTTCACGGTCAACGGCAGTAAGCGATCTTGGTATCCAGGTCGTTACGCTGAAAGCGGAATTGCAGAATGCCCAGGGCGAGTTGCATCGCTGTGATGAGACAGCCGCGGACATCCTTGCCACAGTCGAACGCAGGAATGCCGACATCCGCATGGCGGAAGAAGAAGTCTCCCGCACTCAATCCGAAACGGATGAAAACGAAGGCGTTCTTTCAGGCATGCGCATCGAACTCTCTTCGCTGGAAAACAATAAGGCGGAAATTGAAACTGAGTTTGCCCATGTTCGCGAAGAAGCCCACCGCATTGAGCTGAAAATCAAGGATGAGCGGCGCCATCACGACGATTCCTTGAAGGCAACACATGACCTTGAACTCAAGATTGCCGATCTGAAAGGCAAAATTGAGCATCTGAAGGCACGTGCGCTGGAAGAGTTCGAGCTGACGCTGGAATTGAAGATGTATCCTGATAATGAATTCATGGATTTTGCCGCTATGCGCGACGAAATCCAAAGCCTGCGCGAAAAAATAAAAACGCTCGGGAACATCAATTTTGCCGCGTTTGAGGAGTACAACACAGAAAAAGAAAGGTGCGAGTTCCTCACAGCGCAACGTTCGGACTTGTTGGAAGCAGAGAAGACGCTTCTCGAGACAATTGAGGAAATCAACAGCACGGCGCAACGGAAGTTTCTTGACACATTCGGCCAGATACGGCAGAACTTTATCGAAACATTCAAAAGCCTTTTTGATCCGGGTGATGAGTGCGACCTGAAGCTGGAAGAGGGTGTTGATCCACTTGAAGCAAGAATAGAAATCGTTGCAAAGCCGCGTGGAAAGCGGCCGACATCCATCGACCTCCTTTCCGGAGGTGAGAAGACGCTTACCGCCACCGCATTGCTGTTTGCCATTTATCTCGTCAAACCAAGCCCCTTCTGTATCCTTGATGAGGTTGATGCACCGCTGGACGATGCAAACGTTGACCGTTTCACGCGTATTCTCCGGAGATTCTCGGACAACACGCAGTTCATCGTCGTAACACACAATAAGCGGACAATGGAAGCGGCCAAGGCGCTCTATGGAGTGACAATGGAGGAAGAGGGTGTCTCCAAGCTTGTTACGGTCCGGTTCAATCAGGGTGCAGAGGTAAGGTCAGCGGAACTTGTCTCCGGTTGACATGAGCCCGGTAGCTCTCAAAATCTATGTTGATTTTGATGGGACCGTGACGAAGCAGGATGTCGGCAATGCCTTCTTCCTGGAATTTGGCGGTCCGGAATGTGCTGATATCATACAGAAGTATCGTAAGGGAAGCCTGACAGCGGTAGAGTGTTTTCGGGCGGAAGCGGCAGCGATCAAATCTCTGGATGAGGAGATCTCCGGAGAGTTTCTTCGGAAACAACCTATTGATGAATCGTTCCATGATTTTGTTGTTTTCTGCCGTGAGCAGGGATTGGACTTCCACATTCTGAGTGACGGGCTTGATTATTATATCAGCCGGATACTTGCTGCCAACGGCATTAAAAACATCCCGTTCTTTGCAAACACAGCCCGTCTTTTGAATGGCAGGCTTATTCTGGAATTCCCCCACACTGATGCCGAATGTTCACGTTGTGCATGCTGCAAGCGCAATATCATGTTGACGCGCTCCGGTGATGATGACATCATTGTATATGTCGGTGAGGGATATTCTGATCGCTGCCCTGTTCGCTATGCCGATGTCGTGTTTGCAAAGGGGGAATTGCAGGCGTTTTGTCAACAGGAGAACATTTCATATTTCCTCTACGATTCATTCCGGGACATTGTGGCCCGACTTCGTCAGCTTCTTGAAAAGAAACGCATCCACAAACGTCTCGCCGCTGCACATCAACGGCGTGCGGCTTTCATGATGGAATAACCCCGGACTGGATATACTGCTGTTGCATTTCACTTCCTTATGGAACCCGAACAACTGGACATACGGCGCCTTATCTTCAAATACAGAAGCTATACCCCGCTTCCTTTCCTCATTGTAATGATATTTTTTGCCCGGCCTACAGTGGCAAGCCTGGCTTTCGGATGTAGTATTATGCTTCTCGGCGAAGCAATCCGGTTCTGGGGTGTTTCCATCGCCGGTAGTGAGACGCGAACCACCGGCAAGGTAGGTGGAACCTATCTGATTACGAGTGGCCCGTTCGGACACGTGCGTAATCCGTTGTACGTCGGCAATATCTTGTTGTATACCGGTGTTGGAGTCATGTCCATGGCGCTTTTTCCCTGGCTGCTGATTCTTGCCATTGGCTGGTTTTTCCTTCAGTATTATTTGATCGTCACACAGGAAGAAGAATACCTCGCCAATACGTTCGGAACGGAGTACGCAGATTATTGCAGCCATGTCGGACGCTTTCTCCCAAGGATAACGCCGTATGTCGGGCCTCATCCACCGCCGAAGCGGGCGACGTTTGCCGAAGGGCTTGCCTCCGAGCGGCGGACATTGCAGGCCATCGGGTTGGTGATGTTGCTTGTGGTTGGCATGTATTTTATCCATGGCGGTAATTCCTGATGCTGAACCGTGTGATGCTGATTGCGGGAGAGGCTTCGGGTGATCTCCATGGTTCCGGCGTTGTCCGTGAGCTCAAGAGCAGGTTCCCTGAACTTGATGTCTTCGGTGTCGGCGGTGACCGGATGAAGAGCGAGGGAATGGATGTTGTTTTCCATATCTCCAAACTCTCATTCATGGGGTTTGTGGAGGTCGTCAAAAATCTCGGTGTGATACGTGAAGTGGAGCAGGAGCTGGAAGAACTTCTCCTTGCCCGCAAACCGGATGTGCTTGTGCTTATTGATTATCCGGGCTTCAATCTTCGGTTCGCCCGCAAAGCAAAAGCATACGGGATAAAGGTTCTGTACTACATCAGCCCGCAAGTGTGGGCATGGCATAAGAGCCGTGTCAAAAAAATGAAGACGCTTGTTGACCGGATGAAAGTGGTATTTCCGTTCGAAATGGATATTTACGAACGTGAAGGCATCAAGGTGGAATTTGTTGGCCATCCTCTGGCAGAAAGGATTGGCGCAGCAACAAGCAGGCAGGAGTTTTATGTACAACATGGCCTTGATTCTTCAAGAAAACTCTTGGCACTGTTTCCCGGAAGCAGAAACCAGGAGATTGAGAGCATCCTGCCTACCATGTCGCTTGCAGCTGAGGACGTGCAGGCAAAATTGAATGTGCAGGTTGCCATTGGTGTTGCGCCGAACCTCGGGAAGGGGCCGCTTCGCAAATGGATCTTCAGTGACCGAAAAGCGGTTTTGGTTGAGAATGCAACATACGACCTGATGTGCCATGCCGATGCAGCCGTTGTGACATCGGGGACGGCGACGCTTGAGACAGGATGGTTTGGTACTCCTATGGTTGTTGTGTATAAGACATCACCCCTCACGTACATAATTGGCAAAATGCTCGTGGATGTCAATAACATCGGGTTGGTCAACATTGTTGCCGGTGAAGAGATTGTGCCTGAACTGATCCAATACGATCTTACCACTCAAAAGCTTGGTGCTCTCATGGAGCGAATGCTCGTGGATGAGGCGTACGCAACATCAATGCGCGACAAACTTGCCATCATCAAACAGAAACTTGGCGGACCCGGTGCATCGCGCCGTGTAGTGGATGGTATTGTGGAGCTTGCCAATGCAGCCTGACACGAAGAAGCTTTGGTTTGCGGCACTCCTCGGTTCGATTTTGCTGGCCTCATGTGCTTCGCGCAAGGAAACATCGAATGACACATCCACTGTACCGGTTGCCCCAACAAAGGAATCGTTGTATCGCTTGGGGCACCAGCTGTATGTTGCCCAGAATTTTGACAGTGCATCGACAGTACTCAGGAAAGCCGCAGAGATGGATAGCTCTTACGTTGAACCTCTGAATGATCTGGCTGCCCTGCATTATGACCTTGCCATGAGAGCGCCCCAGGAAGCGAAGAAGCGGGAGTTGAGCAGCCGTTCACGGGAGTATTACATAAAAGTGAACCGGCTTGGCAAAAGCGACTCCGATGTGTATGAACGACTTTGTGAGCTTTCCGTTATTCTTGAAGATGACAGAACGTTTCTCACCTATGCGAAGAAGAATGTTGAAAAGTACCCATATGACCGGCAATATCACAATCTGGGACTGGCATACTTTAACGTAGGTGACTATCAAAACGTGATCAAAACCCAAAAAGAGGCAATAGAGAAGTTCAAGTCTTCGCCTTACATTGGAGGATTTTTCCGGCAGCTTGGACGGGCATACGAGAAAATCAACCGTGACCAGACTGCTGAACGTACGTTTTATGCCGGAGTGCAGTCCGTGGATGAGTACATTGCGCGGCAGACCAAGGCTCAACAGGATTTTTCTACTTCCGCTGAGTTCAAACGGATGGTTGATGATAAAATCGGCATGTTGGTAGCGCTGAGAAAATTGCACTCTACCTACAAGGCGATGGATAAACTGGAAAATGTGGAGAGGGAATTAAAAGCTCTTGGACGATGAGATGTGGTTAAGATGTCGAACCGGCTTTTATAGCCTGCAGACACTTTGATGAAGATCCTGTTCCCCCTTGCTTGGATATATTCGTTTGTTGTTACTTTCCGGAACAAAGCTTTTGATTGGGGACTATTGAGGGCCGGGAGTGCTGGCGTTCCGGTGATTTCGGTCGGTAATATCACAACAGGAGGCACGGGCAAAACACCATTGGTGGAGTACCTCGCCGGAGTACTCGGTAAAAAGGGGAAACGGGTTGGAATAATCAGCAGGGGATACGGAAGAAGCACCAGAGGAGTTGTCGTTGTGTCGGATGGACGTATGGTGTCTGTGAATGCTGCTGAAGGAGGCGATGAGCCGGTTCAAATGGCGCGAAAGATCCCTGAGGCGGTTGTGGTGGTTGGAGAGAAGCGGATGGATGCAGCACAGATTGCGGTACAGCTTGGAGCGCAGGTGCTGATTATGGATGACGGCTTCCAGCATCGCTATCTGAATCGTGATCTGGATATTGTTGTTATTGATGGATCATCGGCGAACTTTCCAGAACTGGTATTGCCTGCAGGCCGTGCCCGTGAATCGTGGGCCAGCCTTGGGAGAGCGGATATGGTTGCTTTCTCAAAACTCGCAAATGCAGAACAGGCGCAGGTTTGGGAAACAAATATTAAAAAATGGTTTCAAGGCCCCACCACCGGTTTTCGACTTCGAATAACGTCGGTGAGAAAAGCAGACGATAGTACCGAAGTTCCTCTGGCACAGTCACATGCATCGCCGGTGTTTGCCTTTAGCGGAATTGGCAACCACGGCAATTTTATCGAGGGCCTTTCTGACAAGGATATGACAGTAGCGGGCGAGATGGAATTCCCTGATCATCAGATGTATTCGCACGAGGATTTAAGGCGCATCACGTCATTGAAAGACGGAGTGGGTGCCGGTTGGTGTATTACCACGGAAAAGGATGTGGTGCGCCTCAGGAGCATCCCGTCGCTGTATTCAGAGTTTGTGCAGTCATTAAATTTGCACTATGCCGTTGCCGAAGTTGAATTTTTATATGGGGAAAATATTCTGTTGAAAAACATAGAACAGGCTGTTGCATAGTGCCAATCCTGGAGAAATGAAATTTGCCGGTTCTTGGAATAACTGATACGCTTCGTCCGAGTTTTGACTATTATCCTGCCTGGGTTCAAAGACTTGCCCCGGATTGGGAAATCATAAAACTCTCGCCCTTCTCAAACAATGCAGAGAGTATGGGGCGTTGCGACGCTCTGTTGTTGACAGGTGGAGGCGATATTCATCCGAAACACTATGGCCGGGAGGATGCCATTGGTGTGATGGAAGGGATCAATGAAGAACGGGATACGTTCGAGTTTGATGTTATGGCACGGGCAATGGAGCGCGGTATTCCCATACTGGGTATTTGCCGGGGTATGCAGGTGTTGAATGTCTTCCGTGGCGGGGCAATGATCCCGGATGTGCAATCAGCCGGCTTCGCAGATCATGGAAAAGGTAAGGGCACCGAGGACCGGATACATGAAGTACACATTGAAGAAGGAAGTATCCTCGCAGGGATTGTCCCTGGTCGCCGGGGCATGATCAACACCAATCATCATCAGGCAGTGGACAACATTGGTACTGGGTTGAACGTTACCGCTCGATCGACTGATGGAATTGTAGAAGCACTTGAGGGAGAACAGTACCCCTCTTTCTTGCTGCTTGTACAATGGCATCCGGAACGGATGAAGGATTTTGAGAACCCTCTGTCACAGGGCATTCTCATGAAATTTATTAATGCAGTAGAGTGTTTTACCCAAATGCAGTACACATCAAAATGACGAAGCGATTTATTCAGAGGAATCTACAATGACAAAATACGTTTATCTTTTTGGCAAAGGAAAGGCGGATGGCAAAGCGGATATGAAATTCCTTCTCGGCGGGAAAGGTGCCAACCTTGCCGAGATGACCAATATCGGGTTATCTGTTCCGCCCGGATTTACCATTACCACTGAAGTCTGTAACTACTATTACAAAAAAAACAAGAGTTACCCCCGTGAACTGGAATCCCAGGTGTTAAAAGCCCTCCGGTCCGTTGAA
>CAZWIN010000024.1:0-16472 GCA_964633855.1 uncultured Chitinophagales bacterium | reverse complement strand
GCTCGTCAGAGTGATTACCAAGGACGATGCAACACAGTTTGTGAATTGGGATCTGACCAACCATGGCGGTCTGCCGGTGGCAAGCGGTCTGTACATTGCTTATATGACGTTGAAGGATGCCAGCGGTGCCGACCTCGGTACCAAGACCCTGAAAATTGTCGTCGTTCAGGAACAGCAATACCTGGATAACTTCTAATGTATTCAGAGACGGATCACGAATTGAATCGACAGAATTTTGAAAAGGAGCAGCAAATGAAACAGCCAGTATATATAATAGGCATCATCTGCATGGCGTTTCTCGTCCTTGTATCGGGTGTGTACGCTCCGGCGTATGCGGGGGGCGAGAATCGTGTCGGCACTAACGCCGCTGCTGAACTCTTGATTCCGGTAGGTGCACGAGATATCGCACTCGGCGGGTCAGCCATCGCAACCACCAGCGGCATCGAAGCTATATTCTGGAATCCTGCAGGACTTGCGCGGTCAACTCATAGCGCCAATGCCATGTTCTCACACATGAGCTACATCGCTGATATAGGGGTTGAATATGTAGCGGTGAGCGCGGGTTTTGAAGGCTTTGGTACCCTTGGCTTGAGCCTGAAATCGCTATCTATTGGCGATATCGAGGTGACAACGGAAGATGCACCTGATGGAAACGGACAACTCTTCAGCCCGACGGTCGTCAACCTTGGTCTTACTTATTCACGTCTGCTTACCGATAAGATCTCCGTAGGGTCGACGTTCACCCTTATCTCTGAACGGTTAGATCGTGTTTCGGCGACGGGCTTCTCGTTCAGTGCGGGCGTTCAGTATCTCGGAGTTGGAGATGTTGAAGGATTGAGCCTTGGTGTAGCAGTGAAGCATATCGGCCCCCAGATGCGTTTTGAGGGCGACGGGCTTTTACGGCAAGGCAATGTTGATGATGTCCTGCGCCCCGGATCCTTCTATCGCGTCACGGCTGCCGCGTTCGAGCTCCCCTCAACCATTGAGCTTGGGCTTGGCTACAAAGTGGATGTCGGCGATCAAAGCTCGCTTGATGTCTCCGGGATTTTCCAGAACAACAACTTCTCGTCGGACGAGTACAGGGTTGGAGCCGAATATGGCTTCGATAACACTCTCTTCCTCCGTGGAGGATACAACTTCTCGGAGAATAAGGAAAATAATGCAATCAATGCTTCCGATAAGACGTCACAGATCTTCGGGTTGACCGCAGGAGCAGGTGTGCATACCACTCTCGGATCGCTGGATTTCACGTTTGATTATGCCTATCGTGCAGTCGAGTTCCTGGAGAACAACCACGTGTTTTCCGTGAAGCTGGGCTTCTGATGGAGTAATTGCTCAATGTGCCAAGAAGGCGTGGAAGGAAATACTTCCACGCCTTCTTGCTTTTTTCGCCTTTCTTGCTGATACTTCTTCAGGCCTTCTCAAGAACTTTCCCATCCAGTGAATGTTGTGATTTCACCAGGTACAAGCTTTTTTAGTATTGCGCTTCTGGCGGCAACCGTGGTGTTTGCTGCGCCAGACAAGACTCAACCAATTGAGGAAGTCGCCGGTGATGATTTTGACGTTGATATTTACGGGAGAATGGTTATACTCGACCGGACACACAATACTCTCAAGCTGTTTTCGCCGGAAGGCCTTTTGTTGAAGGAAGTTGGTGGAGCCGGGTGGGATCAGGGCCAGTTCGATTCACCACGTGGAGTATGGGCAAGAAATGGGATTGACATCTTTGTTGCTGACTACGGCAATCACCGGATTCAACGCTTTGACCGGAATCTTAATTTTGTCTCCTCGTTCACTACACGGGAGAATGATGATCCGGATCTTCGCTTCGGATATCCCTCGGATGTTACCCTTTCGCGGCAGGGAGAACTCTTTATCTGTGATGATGAGAATGTTCGCATAGTCAAAGTCAGCGGTTTTGACAGTATCGAACGGGCATTTGGGGAGTTCAGCGCAGGAAAGGGAAGACTGTTCAAGCCGTCACGGATTGAATCCGGTCCTGGTGACTATCTGTATGTCGCCGATAAGAGCAGGGTTATGGTATATGACCCATTTGGCAATTTTCTGCAGGAACTCGGCCCTCCAAAGTTCTCCGATGAGTTTCTCCTTTTTGGTGATATGAAAGGCGTTGTTGTGATCAATAAAGACACGGTGTATTGTTTTGATCAGGCGAACAGGTGGGTATCGTCGGTCCCACTTTCTCTCTTGACCAAAATACCATCGCCTGAATTGAAAAGTATGGTGATCGCAAACGGCAGATCATACTTCTTAACGTCAACCGGAGTGCAGACGGGGCGAGATCCTAGAGAGTTGATGTCGAAAGAATAGGCTGTTTTAAGGAATAACAAACGAGGAGGAATAACTGTCATGGCGCGAAGCTTGAACAAAGTAATGCTTATCGGCAATCTTGGAAAAGATCCTGAGTTGCGGTATACGACATCAGGTGTGGCTGTTGCAACATTTTCAATAGCCACAAGCGAGTCCTGGAAAGATGCTGACGGTAACATGCAGGAAAAAACCGAGTGGCACAACATTGTTGCCTGGCGGAAGCTGGCGGAAATTTGTGGTGAATGGTTGAAAAAGGGGAAGAAGATTTACATTGAGGGGCGACTCCAAACCCGTAGTTACGATGACAAGAATACAGGAACAAAAAAATATATCACCGAGATTGTTGCTGACAATATGATCATGCTGGATGGAAAAGGTGGTACGGCAGAAGGCCGGGAAAGCAATTTGCAGGTGCCTGTTGCTGAAGAGCAAGGCGGCGGTTCGGCAAAGGATGATGATCTTCCGTTTTAAGTGTGTTCTGTCGATAAAGATATATTCCTATATTGACAAATAGCACCGGATCGTTTATATTCGACCCGGTTGTTCATTCGCTCTTTCTCATAATGGATTTGGTGTCCCGCCTTTCAAAGGCGGGATGAAAAGGGAATTCCGTAATAAGCGGAAGCTGCCCCGCAACTGTAATCCCGAACCCGCTCCAGCGGGTAGTGTTTCTGTACGAACAATGTCACTGTTCCAAAGTGGAATGGGAAGACGATCAGAAATCGGGAGAGCCAGGAGACCTGCCAAATCAAGAACCTCAAATCCAGCCTTCGTGGGAAGGTCGGGGTAATTCAGTGCGTATCCTTCATTGATTTCACTCCACCTCCGAGGCTGGAGTTTTCAATGGAGTTATGCACAAAGTTATCCACACATTCTTCACTCCCCTCAGCGTTTTCTGCTTCCTATCGCTGTCTCCCTATCTTCTTGCTTATCATAAGCTTACAGTATCCTATGGCCGGTATTCAAGCTCGGGCTCTGTTTTCGATGAACCTTTGTTGACAACTGCAGACTCGATTGCGGAAAGGCATCTTTCAATACACCAGAATTTGCAGGACAGCATCCTTCAGCAGGCTACTGAGGAAAAACTCTTTTCACTTCAGGAAATCGTAGTAACCTCATCCCGGATACCCAAATCTCCGGAGCAGATGTCATCTTCAACCTACATTATCCCAAAAGAAGAATTACAAAACTCCAATAGCGCCTCTCTTGCAGGAATACTCTCGTCTGTCGCAGGGGTATTTGTAAAAGAGTACGGTGGGGTATCAGGCCTAAAAACCATTTCACAGCGCGGGATGGGAACTGAACACACGCTGGTGTTGGTGAACGGAGTACGGGTCAATAGTATGCAGAACGGACTTGTTGACTTAGGGCTTTTTTCACTTGACGATATCGAGGGGGTTGAAATCCTTTCCGGTGGCAACTCCGCCGCGTATGGTTCTGACGCCGTGGCAGGAGTGGTCAATATATTGACTGATATTCCGCAGACAGATCATGCAATTGCATTTACCAGCGCTCTTGGTTCATTTGGATACAAGAGAATGCATCTCATTGCCCGTGGAAGTGCAGGCCCCTTGCTTTTACAGGGTACGTACGGAGAAGAGAACAGTGAGGAAGATTATCCTTTTCACTTTACCAATGGCAACCTGACGCAAACTGTAAACAGGCGGAATAGCGATCTGCGTGCGCAATTCGGCAGTTTGAAAAGTACTATAAATCTTGACGGGAATACCCGGATGAACATCCTTATCCATGGCTATGGTTCGGAGCGTGGGACAGGAGGTCCGGTGCTGGCCCCGACAAGTACGAGTCGTGCACGACAAAAAGATGAACAATGGCTGGCTCAGGTTAGCGTGAAATCCAGGTTTTCGCATTCTGTGGAACTCTCAACACATTTTCAAAGTCAGCGAATGTACCAACGGTACCGGGACCCGGAGCTTGTCATTGGAGGTATTACGGTGGATAATCACTTCACGAACCTGCATCTCCTTTGGGAAACAGAAGCGTCGATCGTCTTGGATGAAAAAAGAACGGTTTGTGCAGGGTTCGAACTTGCGTACTCGAATGCAAAAGGAAACTCCCTGAAGTCTGATGTCACCCGGGAGCAAATGGCGTTGTTTGGTACCGCGGATATACAATTTCCTTTTGAGTCAGGTATGATAGCGGGAGTGGGTCTGCAGCCCGGATTGCGTTTTGATTTGCAGGCGGGTGGTCTGCAGGCATGGAGTCCGCAACTCGGCGCGGTGGTTTCCTTCAGAAGGTTTGATTCTGGCTTTCTGCAGAATCTCGATGTAAGCGCCTTCTCAAGTATTTCCAGGAACTTCCGAAGCCCGACATTCAATGAATTGTACTACAGCGGTGGGGGTGGTGTTGGCAACCCACGATTGCAGCCGGAACGGTCAACAGGTTTTGATGCCGGTATTCGTGGTGGGTTCGATGGTATGGGGAGGCACCGGATTCAAGCGTCGTACTTCAGGATTTCGATGCAGGATCGTATTGTCTGGGTAGCGGCCGGTCCCGGCGCAGTGTCTCCGAAAAACCTCCGTAAGGTGTTGTCTGAGGGTTTTGAGGCGTCAAGTCGGCATAGTGCGCTTGATGATGCAATAATACTAAAAACTGCATTTACTCAAACGCGGAGCATAAAAATCTCCTCTGACTACGAAAGTGATCCAACGACAGGCAATCAGCTTGTTTACGTTCCTGAGCAGACTGTGCATACTTCTCTGATGTTGGTCAAACGTTGGGATATGGCTCTGCTCAAAGAAGTTGCCGGGGAAATCAGGTATTCATTTACAGGTTTCCGCTACTTCACTGAAGATAATGCCGGGTTCCTTCCATCGTACCGCCTTGTTGATGTCAACATTCGTGCAAATCTGGCTCCAGGAGAATTCGCCTTTCTTACAAAATTCGAAGTCAACAATCTTCTCAATGAGAATTATCAGGTAACACCGGGATTTCCCATGCCGCTCCGTTCATATCGTCTTACGGTAATAGTAGAGTGGTAAAAACAACAACAGGAGGTTTCATGCCAAAAAAAATTCTTTGTACCGTTGTCTTTGGAATTCTTCTTTCCGGGTGCAAAGCGGATCCATCATCCACTGTGCCTGTGGCTCCGCCTGCAACGGCGAAGGCCGCGTATGTCTTGAATGAAGGTGACTTCGGCGATCCGGCCGGCGCACGCCTTTCATTGTATGATGTGGACGCGGACACGGTATATACTGATGTTGTGGAAGCTGCAAACGGCGGACAGCATCTTGGAAATACAGGCGACGATATAGCGCTACACAATGGCAAGGCGTATATTGTTATGAGTGGCTCGAAAAATCTTGCCGTTATCAGCTTGAACGACCATATCCTTCTTCAATCATCAAGCTTTCCGGATGGTTCGCCAAATGATATAGTGATTGATTCGCTCCGTGGCAAGATATATCTGTCACAGTTATATGATAATTCTGTGTTTGTCCTTGACCTTCTCACACTCGGTATTGTCGATTCTATAGAAGTGGGAGATAATCCCCAGGGATTGTTGTTAAATGGTACTGATCTTTTTGTATGTAATAGCGGGTATGGCTTTTCGAATACTGTCTCTGTTATTGATGTGATGGGTGATTCCGTGAAGGCAACATTGACGCTTGCTGATGGCCCGACACAGGCGGCAGTGGATAATAATGGCAAGATTTGGGTAGCCTGCACTGGCAACGCTTTTGTTGTCCCGGCAACATTTGGCAAGATATTCATAATGAATCCCTTGTCGTTTGCTATTGAAGATTCGATTGTGTTTACAGAGAATCTCTGGGCGACAAATCTGGTAATGGGGATAGATGGTTATGCATATGTTATTGCAGTGAACCCTGCAAGTTTTTTCGGCGGGCCGGTACACCGCATTTCCACTGCAACTAAGGCTGTCACAAATAATTTTATCTCGTCCGAGGTGTACTACGCAATCTCTGTTGATCCTGTCTCGGGTGATCTGTATGTTGCCGATGCAAAGAACTTCAGTTCAAACGGCGTTGTGTCAATCTTCAACAAGGATGGACAATACCAAAGAAGTTTTACTGCGCAAAAGGGCCCTGCTGCAATAGCGTTCAAACGATAGCCCTGTTGGCGATCATCAGCAGACGGGTGTGGTGGAACAATTCCGGTACACCTTGCAGTGTTTGTTCGGTGTGAATCGTCTTTTGTACCTTGGTATTTGTTTTTGTATATTCGCAGGTGATGAAAGCTAAACTCGTGCTTGAAAATGGTACTGTCCTCACCGGTGAAGGTTTTGGTGCTACGGGTGAGATTGCCGGTGAGGTCGTGTTTAATACCAGCCTCTCCGGCTATCAGGAGATATTTACGGATCCATCCTATGCCGGGCAAATAGTGACAATGACGTATCCGATGATTGGTAACTACGGGATTAATCCCGAGGATGTCGAATCGGTACGGCCGCAGGTTTCCGGAGTTATTGTCAGGGAATATAGCGCTCACCACAGCAATTTCCGTGCTTCAGGGAGCCTTGGTGACTGGCTACAGCGGTCTAACATTCTAGCCATTCAAGGGCTTGATACACGCATGATCACAAGAATGATTCGCACACAGGGGGCAATGCGTGGAATTCTCTCAACGAATGACCTCGATGATGCAAGCCTGTTGAAGAAAGTTGCCGCATCCCCGAAAATGGACGGCCTGAACTTGGCAACTGTTGTCTCGTGCAAGGAACCCTATGGGTGGGATGATATTGATAGAACGCCTTTTGCCCTCTCCCCGTCCAAATCACAAATCAACGGGCGAAGATTCAACGTTGTTGCGTATGATTTTGGCATAAAGCAGAACATCCTGCGACGCCTGGTGAGTTACGGCTGCAAGGTGACGGTTGTACCAACCGGTTATCCGGCGGAAAAGATTTTGGAGGTAAACCCTGACGGAATTTTTCTCTCGAACGGCCCGGGCGATCCTGCAGCCGTACGGATTGCGATTCAGAATATCAAAACGTTGGTGGGGAAGAAGCCAATGTTCGGCATTTGTCTTGGTCATCAACTGCTGGCATTGGCGTTGGGTGGGAAAACATTCAAGCTCAAATTCGGCCACCGGGGCGGTAATCACCCCGTGAAAAATCTGCTGACGCAGAATATTGAAATCACTTCACAGAACCACGGCTTTGCGGTTGATCCGGATTCACTGGACCCGGCGGCAATAGAAATTACGCATATCAACTTGAATGATGGTACGAACGAGGGCTTTCGTCATCGTGAGTTGCCGCTCTTTAGTGTGCAGTATCACCCGGAAGCCTCTCCCGGCCCGCATGATAGCGACTACCTTTTCAGAGAATTCATTGCCTTGATGCAATCCGGCAAAGGCGTTTCAGAGGCAAAGAGTAGCGCCCATCCGGGTGTTGCATAGACCCCGCCCGTATGAACAGGTACCGGCCACCTTTCACATATACCCGTCATATCTCATCGTCTGATTCTTGTAGCGTAAGAAACCGATTCTTTTGAGAGTTCGCTCAAAAATGCTGCCGACAGGCCGTGCATCGTTAATGGTTTCAATTGTCACGCTCTTGAACGGACGCAGGGAGTCCGGCAGTTTGGCCATCCCGATAAATTGACGGAGTGCCGTCTCAAAGGTATCCTGATGTTGTTCTCCTATTGTCCACAGCCGGGCGCCGAAGTTCTCAAATATTAATACCGGCGATCCGGAAACGAAAAAGATATGATTGCCGGTAAGCCGGGACAGACGAATTGTTGTTCCGGAAATTTCCACCCCCGGGCCATAAGGATTTGCGGGGTCGCAGGAATTTATCATCACCATTTCATGGGTTTTATCTGGCATGGCGATCAGGCTCCTTAATTGTTCTACTGCTTCCGGAAGAGCAAACTGCATTCCCGATAATCCTTCTACAAAATAGCCGCGTCGTATCTCTCCGCGAAGCTCCATCGTGTGAAAATGACCTGCCAGTACCGACCATGGAAGCAGATCTTCTCTCCGGCAAACTTCTCTGGCAACGATGCCGTAGCGATAGAGAAGTATATTGCATTGATTCGCGACACGCTGTTCCAAAGTAGTTGGCGCGCCCATTACTCCCGGAGATTGCACCAGAGACCACCGTCCGTTCCACCCGGGAACCTGTCTGAGAGCGCGACGGGCTGAATGCATGAGTTTTGCACGCCCGGGATTGTGATGGGGATCGAGAATGTGCACCGGTTCGAGGGGCAGGCCCGATTCTTTTTTGGATGGGCGCTTGATGTTTATGATTTCATTCCATATATCGTTGGTGATCGTCGTGTTCCAGAAAAGCTCGGCAATCCCGTTGTTAAGCGCATGTAGAGAGAGCCCTGTCCCGCTTCTGATATCCGAAAAGAACGAAGCCCCATGATGCTGAAGGTATTCAAGAACCTTTTGTGCGGGCCTGGAAAGAGCGGGAGCCAGCTCATCAAGTGTGGCGAGAAAAATGCCACCTTCGCCACGGAAGACCGGTTTGAGTTTCCCGCTTCCTGCGCCAACCCACACAATTTCTCCTGAAGCCGTCAGTTGTTGAAATTGTTCTGATGTATAGCTGCGGATACGACGGTAAAAAATCTCTCTCTCCCAAGAATCAGACTGTAATGCAATTCCGGCAAGTTGTTCCAAACATTCCTGGATTCCTCGTGGCCCTGACAACCGGCTGCTTGCAGCAATATGCTGCCATTGAAAAAGGAATTCCGTGAACTGCAGGAGTGAGCAGGGGCTGATTTCCTTTCTCAATATGGAAATTGTTGCCCGGTGTATTTTCTCCAATGATGGGCGGTAGCACCATTCTGCCTGACCCGGATTTTCTCCATGCCTTTCGCGGAATGTTCCTTTCACGAGCGACTCGGTTATGGAGAGCTTTTGCAGGACTGTCTCTACCATGTCTCTTTTGAAACCGAACCTTGTTGCAAGTTGTTGTGAAGTAACCGGGCCATGGTTCTGCAGATATCGCCGTACAACATGCGCGGCGCTGTTCCCTGAAGTCAGCTCCCGATATAAGCCTGCTTCTTCGCCTGCAATCCATCGTACCTGTGTTCCTATTCTTATCTGTACAGCGCGGCCGTTTGCCGCCAATTCCTGAATCAATGTAGAAGACCCATCTACTGTACGTGCTGCAATTTCTTCACTGGAAAGGTCTCCGATATGCAGAAGAAACTCCAATAACTCTTCGGGCGAACGGGCCTTGTATCCATCGTGTGTCCGTTGGAGTTGCTTCTCAACTAGTTCAATTGCTTCCGGTTTGAGCATTGAGGAGAGCGAATCGAGGTCAACGATTTCCGAGAGAAGTTCCCTGTTAACAGAGAGGTAGCGGCTCAACTTGTCTGTGCGCGGTTGATCCCACTCATACATATACACACCGATGAACTCAAATAGTAATCCGGCTGCAAACGGCGAGGGTATTTCAGTCTGTGCAGTGCGAACCTGAATGGAGCCGTTTCCAATTTCACCGATGATTTCCTTGAACTGTTCGAAGTCAAGAACGTCATGGAGAATCTCCCTGAGCGTTTCAATGACAATGGGAAAGTCATCAAATTTCCGTGCAATGTGAAGGAGATCGGCAGCGCGAAGCCTCTGCAGCCACAGAGGAGTTCGTTTGCCGGGTGCAACCTTCGGCATCAACAGCGCGCGGGCGGCATTCTGCCGGAACTGTCCGCCAAACAGGGGAGAATAAAAGATTTCATCGAGAACAATTGCTTCCGCTTCATGCACATTGATATCGTTGAAGAAATCCAGCGGCAATGATTCAACAGCTGAACAGCGAAGAAGAACGCCGTCGTCGTTGTACAACATCTGCGGCTCGGTCGAGATGCGATCCTGCAAGCGACGGGAGAGAACAAGCCCGAGAAGGCCGTTGACTCTTCTGCCGAATGAGGAATGAACAACAATGCGCGGGTCGCCAATTTCGTCGCGGAATCCCTCAATGAGAATAAGCTTGTTGTTCGGTATCGTTCCGGTAATGTCGCGCTGTCTTCTAAAATATTCCTGAATATTCCATGCCGAACGCTGATCAATCGGGTATTCCTGTTGAAGCCAGGAAAGAAGGCCTGGTGAATCGAGGCGTTGCTGCATTTCCAGGCGGAAATTGCCAACAGCTGTACCAAGTTCGCGGCTGCGCCCGATGCCCTCGCCGCGCCAGAAGGGCATTCTTGCCGGTTGTCCTGGCGCAGGTGCAACAGTAATCTTGCTGGCATCAATATTCTGCATTCTCCAGATGTTTGTACCGAGAATGAATGTGTCTCCGACACGGCTCTCGAGAATAAATTCTTCATCCACTTCTCCTACTTTCGTTTTGCCGTCTTCGAGATACACTCCAAAATATCCCCTATCCGTAATGGTGCCGCCACTGATGATAGCGAGCTGTGAACTGCCCGGCAGGGCTCGTAATGTGTTGTTGACCTTATCCCAGGAGATTCGTGCCCTCAGCTCTCTGAATGCTTGATCGTTGTACCTTCCTGCCAGCATATTCAAAACGCCCAGATAGAGTTTCTTTGGGAGGGAGTTGAAGCTGTACGACTGAAGGAGCGTTTCAAAAAGATTGTCCACGTCCCACTCTTCGACACTCACCATTGCAACGATCTGTTGTGCCAGTACATCAAGACAATTACGTGGAATGGCAGTGTATTCAACCTCATGCGCGGCCATGGAATGTGCAACGACAGCAGCTTCGACAAGATCCTCACGGTATGTCGGATAAATTCTCCCTTTGCTCGTCGCAGTAACGAGATGGCCGGAACGCCCGACCCGTTGCAGGCCGCGGGAAACACCCTTCGGCGATTGCAACTGAACAACGAGGTCAATACTGCCGATATCAATCCCGAGTTCGAGTGAAGAAGTCGCGACAAGTACCCGCAGTTTCCCGGCTTTCAGGTCAGACTCCATTTGTTCGCGGGAGTGGCGTGACATGGAACCATGGTAAGCCCGAACAGCTTCTACATTGGCTTTTGCGGGTATGTCGGATTGATGGGGTAATGCCGGTCCGGATAGAGGAACGGCATAGAGGTTGAATGTATCTTTCTGCCCGGCAATCAACTCATTCAGCTTTGTAGCAACCCGCTCTGCCAACCTCCGGTTGTTGACGAAGATGAGTGTGGTGTTGTGGGTCCGGATCTGTTCAAGCAGTTCAGTGAACAGCATAGGCCAGATACTCTCCTGGGGCATCACAGAAAAATCCGGAACGACACATTCGACCCGCAAATCCATCTGTTTTTTTCTGCCTGCATCAAAAACCTGAACTTCCCTCGCTGTAAGGATGTTACCTTCTTTTTTGAACCCTCCAAGAAACGAGGCGATCTGGTCCAACGGGCGTTGCGTTGCCGACAATCCGATACGGATGAATTCCTGTTCTGCAATAATACCAAGCCGTTCAAGGCTGAGGGAAAGATGAGTTCCTCGTTTGTTGCCACATAAGGAGTGAATTTCATCCACAATCACATATTGCACTGTTGTAAATGTTTTACGCGCCTGTTTCGAGGTGAGCATCAAGTACAGGGACTCTGGAGTAGTAATCAGGATATCCGGCGGGTGTTTGACCATTGCTGTGCGTTTGCTCTGTGGTGTATCGCCGGTACGGACCGCAGTACGCAGCAAAGGGAGCTTAACGCCCTGTCGCTGTGCTTCCTCTCTAATTCCGGTCAGCGGTTTCTGGAGGTTTCGTTCGACGTCATTGTTCAGGGCTTTGAGAGGTGAGATGTAGAGTATTCGGATTCCCGGTGTGAGACGTTCGTGAATGTGCTGCTCGGTTACATGGTTGATGGCCCAGAGAAAGGCGGCGAGGGTTTTTCCCGATCCTGTTGGTGCAAGAATAAGCGTATGCTTGCCGGCGGAAATGCTAGGCCAACCCAAGACTTGTGGAGGGCTTGGTTCACCGAAGGTTTTTTCAAACCAGCCGCGAACAATGGGATGAAAGTCCTGTAAACAGAGGTTTGCGGGCATTCTTAACCAGGGCAAAGGAGTGTTTCCAAACAAAGTACGCTGGCTCTGATAGAAAAGCAATTCCTTGCTTCATGGTTTGGTTATTAGTAATTTTAGCCGAGCTTTTCAACTTCTTCTGTGGTTACGGTCGGCGGGTATTTCGTAATAGTTGACACCATCAAATACTTTTTCGGAGGAATAATGAACTCAAAATCGCTCATCGTGGAATTCATCGGAACAATGTTCCTTGTTCTGGTAATAGGGTTGACGGTCATTGAATCCGGAGCCGGAGCGCTAGCTCCAGTCGCCATCGGTTCCGTGCTTATGGTGCTGGTGTATGCCGGAGGTCCGATCTCGGGTGCGCACTATAATCCTGCTGTTACTATTGCCGTGTGGATGAGGGGAAAGTGCAAAACATCTGATGTTGTTCCATATATGGCTGCACAAATTGCAGGTGCAGTTGTTGCGGGCTTGGTGGTGAACTATTTGAAGGCGGGTGCTATGGTAACGCCCGCTTCACCCGATGTTCCACGTGCGCTTCTTGTGGAGGTCCTGTTCACGTTTGCACTCGCGTATGTTGTTCTTCATGTGGCGACTTCAAAGAAATCTTCCGGCAACTCATACTTCGGGCTAGCCATCGGCTTCACGCTTCTTGTGGGGGCATTTGCCGGCGGGAATATTTCCGGTGGAGCTTACAATCCTGCAGTTGCTGTCGGTATTACAACGATGGGCCTGAGTTCCGTTAGTAATATCTGGGTTTTTCTTGTGGGTAATTTTACTGGTGCGATATTGGCGGCATTGGTATACAAAACGGTGAACCCTGACGAAGTCTGAGCATAGCATATATATTTGAGTGGGTAATTATTGAAGTGGTTGTTTCATTAAAGAACAACGCTCGACGAATTTCTATCTTACTCTTCTGCTGATCTTTCAGGGCGTGTCATTTCCCAAGCGATGGACACGCCTTTTTCTTAACCCCGCTATTTTAGTAATATCTGCCCCTTTTCGAGTATTTTGAGCGATGAAGTCATCCTCACCATCGTTTAAATAATATTTGTCTTGACAAATATAGTTTCGTTTATTATATTCGTGTAGGCAAATATATAAAGGCAAGCAACAAAATGAAAGAACTGGCTGACGTTTTCAAGGCCTTATCTGATGAATCCCGGCTAAGAATGCTCAATCTCATCATGCGAACCGGTGAAATCTGTGTTTGTGATATTGAGTCCATCACGGGGTTTACGCAAACGAAAACTTCTCGGCATCTGTCTTACTTGCGTGAGGCAGAACTTGTCGACTCCAGGCAGCAGGGCCTCTGGGTGCTTTATTCCATGGCCAAACCCAGGAATAAAGAGCACCAGCAGTTCCTTGACTTCCTAAAGATAATACTCCAGAAAAACCCGATGGCGATAAAGGATGCCCGGGAATTGGGCAGGAATATTAACAAAGGATGCTGTGCAACATTTTCGAGAATAAAACCGGATCAGACCCCGGTTTCCTTAGAGCTTCATTGATCATCGAAAGGAGCACAATAATGACAAGTCAAATTATGAAAGAAAGCTCTTCCTGCTGTGAGCCATCGTGTTGCCAAGATGGGACACAAGCTCAAGCCTCTGTTGAAGGTAATGAAAGAGTAAAAAGCCTTGTGCGTAAGAGATATGGCACGATAGCGACCAAAGGTGGTTCGTGCTGCGGGCCGAATTGCTGCGGCGCAGAAGAATCGCTGGAAACTGTTTCGGCGATAATGAATGATGAATACACCAATGTGGATGAACAAATAGTAAAGGCGGCTGACTTGGGACTCGGGTGTGGCACGCCTTTGGCGTTTGCCGATATGACAGAGGGTATGACAGTGCTTGATCTGGGATCTGGTGCGGGTATTGACGTTTTTCTTGCGTCCAAGAAAGTTGCTCCAACCGGCAAAGCCATCGGCCTGGACATGACAGACGAGATGCTCGCGCTTGCGCGCATAAACAAGGCAAAGTTGGGCATTGAAAATGCAGAATTCTACAATGGCGAGATTGAGGATATGCCGATTCAATCAAATTCTATTGACCGTATCCTCAGCAATTGTGTTATCAATCTCGTTCCAGACAAGCGGAAAGCATTCTCAGAAATGTTTAGGGTATTGAAACCGGGAGGAAAATTCACCATCTCCGACATAGTTTCCATAGGTGAAATTCCACCGGATGTGCGAAAAGACATGGAGTTGTGGGCAGGATGTGTTGCCGGTGCTTTGGATAAGGATGAGTATCTTCAGATAGTCCGTGATTCTGGCTTCAAAAATCTCGTGCTTGCAAAGGAAAAGAAATACTCTCTCGAACAACAGGTTCCGTTCGGGCTTGTCAGCATCACATTGACGGCAGAGAAGTGAATTCTCCTTCAAAAGCTCCTTCGATAAGAATTCTTATTCTCTGTACAGGCAATTCATGTCGCAGCCAGATGGCCGAAGGGTTTCTCAAGTCTTTTGATGTGCGGTTGGATGTGCATTCCGCAGGCACGCTGCCGGGCACACGTGTGCATCCAAACGCCATTCTCGTAATGAAGGAAGTAGGGATTGACCTGTCGCAATCTTTCCCGAAGGATGTGTACTCGTTTGTCAATAGGCCCTTTGAATATGTCATAACGGTTTGTGATCATGCGAAAGAGACGTGCCCTGTTTTTACGGGGAGCGTCAAACACAGGCTCCATGTCGGCTTTGATGATCCTGCCGAGGCAACCGGAAGTGAAGAAGAAATTCTCACGGCCTTCAGGCGGGTTCGTGACGAAATACGAAGTCAGTTTCGACAATTGTATGTAGAACAGCTCATTCAAGTAGCGCAATGACCGCACAGCCCGGCATACCTTCAACAACGACGAAGAAATTGTCTCTGCTTGATCGATTTCTTACGCTGTGGATTTTTCTCGCCATGGCCGTCGGTGTTTTTTGGGGCTATAATTTTCCCGGAATCGTTGACTTCTGGAATGGTTTTCAGTCCGGTACAACCAACATTCCGATAGCCATCGGCCTCATCTTGATGATGTATCCACCTCTTGCCAAGGTCAAGTACGAAGAGCTCGGAGATGTATTCAGGAATGTGCGGATTCTTACTCTGTCTCTCGTGCAGAACTGGGTTATCGGGCCGTTGCTAATGTTCGGGTTGGCGGTTATTTTCTTGCAGAACTATCCCGAATGCATGGCGGGCCTGATTATGATTGGCCTTGCCCGTTGTATTGCTATGGTGATCGTCTGGAATGAACTTGCGCATGGCGATACGGAGTACGCGGCAGGGCTTGTTGCATTCAATTCTATTTTTCAAGTTCTCTTCTTCTCTCTGTATGCGTATGTCTTTCTCGCAGTATTCCCCGGCTGGTTGGGATTGACAACCTTCGCGGTTGGGATTACTATTGGAAAGATCGCTGAGGGCGTTTTCGTATATTTGGGTATTCCATTCATGGCTGGCTTTCTGACCCGCTTTCTTCTGCTTAAGGCGAATGGGAGGGAATGGTACGAGAAGAAGTTTATCCCGGCGATAAGCCCGGCGACATTGATAGCGTTGCTCTTCACAATTATTGTCATGTTCTCTATGAAAGGAGAGTTGATCGTTAAGATCCCGTTTGATGTAGCAAAGATTGCGATACCACTCATTCTGTACTTTGTCATAATGTTCTTTATCTCATTCTACTTGGGTCGAAAAGTTGGCGCTGACTACTCGAAAACGGCGACGCTGTCCTTTACTGCCGCGAGCAATAATTTCGAGCTGGCGATCGCAGTCGCTGTTGCTGTGTTTGGCATAAATTCGGGGGAGGCATTCGCTGCGGTGATAGGTCCGCTTGTGGAAGTTCCTGTCCTGGTCACTCTTGTCGGTGTTTCTCTGTGGATTAAGAAAAAATTCTTTCCTGAGGGAGAACGGGGAGGCGTCGCTCCTCCGATAAAGATGTCACTGTAAACTCAATTTTATCAACAAACTACCCTTTGTTCCAAACGCTTGCGAATGCCTGGTTGTCCTGAAATCATCACGCCTGCCTTCTGCTGACTTTTCCCATAGGTTGAATCGAAACGCCCATTGGTGTTGTCTAATACAACAGTACCGGGAGCGGCAATTCCAAGTAGAATGGAAGGCGGCCGCTTCGTAACATTCATTATTTTTGGACGTATGCGTTGGTGTCCCACAGAGGTTCTTCCTGTATATTCCCCTTTGATCCTTGATTTGGAGATTATTTGATGAAAAAGAAAATCCTCTTTTCCTCGCTCGGTGCTGTTG
>CAZWIN010000023.1:0-16510 GCA_964633855.1 uncultured Chitinophagales bacterium | reverse complement strand
GCATGATCTTTACCCCTACATTCGGATACAAAGCTACGGAACAGTATTTCACATTTTCCCAACCTAAAAACGACAAACCCCGCTCCTGCTTCGCTAGATGTGCTACTGCAGAGAACGGGGTTTTGATACGATACCTCTTTACTTGCCTGAAAGGCCGGGTGCCAATTCCAAGGGAAAACTACTCCACTGGGGCTCAAAGTCAAGTGCTACCGGATTACAACAAGGTATAGTTGAAGCCGATAGAGAGCACTTCCTTGATCTGAGTCCTCGGGCTGACCCGCTTTTCGTTGATCAACTGTACTCCGAGGCCGACATTGATATACTGGTTGACCTTTGCGATGACAAGGTTATCCATTCTGGTGATAATCTCATCCATAGCCGAGAACGGTGCAAACAATTCCAGCTTGGAGGTGTATTGCATATTTTCGGCGAACTTCCAGTCAACGTCTGTTACAGACTCGAATCCACCATTGACCTTTATTTTCTTTGGTTCTGTTGGAGAAATGTTGGCAAATCCATGAGTTGCGGAGAGGACTTCTCGAACGCCAACGCCCAGTCTCGTTGTTACTTCTGGAAGAGGTTTGTATGCCACACCGACACTTTGAGTGAGATATGCCGGATCGAAAAACTCTGAAACTCTGGTTTTGGTTCCGAGGTTGTCATATGTAAAGCCGTATGCGAACTGCGTACGGAGTGTGGCTGAGGCATAGGGATTGACATGGATCCCCATTTTGTAAATAAGCAGGGATTCAAAGTAGATTTCATCGTCAGTCTTTCGCAACCCCTGGTTTGCAAGCCGTGTTTGTCCGAAAGCAAATCGGAAGTTATTCGCCCAGTTGAACTTCTCCTCATCAAGAGCTGATCCACCTTTCAGCCACAATGTGTAAGCAAGGGCGTTTTCGCCACCCTGGGTCCAATCCTTGAATGATACCTGAGTGAGGTTTAGCCCGGTGACGATACTATGTGTCCAGCCGAAGGCTTTAGTGGTATCCGTTCCGGCTTTGGCGGCACGTTCACGGAATGCCTTTTCGCGTTCTATGTCTTCTTTGGACTGTTCCTGGGCGAATGCTTGGAGACAGCTCATTACCAGTGCAATCAGAAGCAACTTTCGCATGACTGATTCTTTCCCTTCAAAGTATTTATGAATATTGTTTCATTTAGAAAAAACTCTTGCGTCTTGATGAGCCACCCATGAATACCCCGAGCAGTCCTCTCGTCAGTTCACGTGCAACCGTGCGTCCTATTTGCCGGGTGAGCGGGTCAGAAAGCACTTTCTCCACGGCTGATTTCTCGCGTGGACTTCTTGCATCGGAGGCAGGGGATGGAGATTGTTGAACAACGGCCTGAATTTTTGCCGTGAGGATTTCGTATGCCGATTCACGGTCAATACTTTCATTGTATTTTCTGAGAAGTGTTGAGGCGATGACGTTCTGGCTCAGTTCCTGATCGGTAAGCGGAGCCATGCGTGAACCGGGAGCGCAGAGCATCGTGTGTACAAGCGGAGTGGGGATGCCTTTCTCATCGAGGGCGGTAACGAGTGCTTCTCCGATTCCCATTGAAGTCAGGATTTCATCAGTTTTGTAGAAGCTTGTGTCCGGGTAGTTTTCGGCGGCAAGCTTGATTGCTTTCCGGTCCTGGGCGGTGAATGCACGCAATGCATGCTGCACCTTCAAGCCGAGCTGAGCCAGAATTGCCGGAGGGATATCAGTCGGGGACTGGGTGCAAAAAAATACAC
This sequence comes from uncultured Chitinophagales bacterium, assembly GCA_964633855.1. GTDB lineage: Bacteria > Bacteroidota > Ignavibacteria > UBA10030 > UBA6906 > CAZWIN01. Next base: position 14,775 of record CAZWIN010000023.1, on the reverse strand, counting down.
CGACGCCTTTGGAGCGTATCAGTTTGATGATCGTTTCCAGCTGTTCAAGCAGCGCTTTCGAAGCCTCGTTGAAAATCAGATGTGCTTCGTCAATGAACAGCACCAGCTTCGGTTGGTCAGGGTCACCCTCTTCGGGAAATTTCGCGAACACTTCGGCCAGCAAGGATAACATGAATGTAGAGAACATCCGCGGCCTGCTCTGTATATCCATCAGCCGAATAACGCTGATGATGCCATAGCCGCGGTCATCCACCCGCAGGAGATCTTCCACATCGAAAGACTTTTCGCCAAAAAACTTCTCAGCGCCTTCCTGTTCTATCTCCATCACTTTCCTGATGATGGTGCTTGTTGTTGCCGTGCTGATTCGTCCGTATTCCTGCTCGATTTCCTCTTTGCCTTCATTGGTGAGGAACTGGAGGGTCTTTTTGAAATCTTTCAAGTCCAGGAGGGGCAGTTGTTTGTCGTCGCAATATTTGAATACGAGTGAGACTACGCCAGCCTGGATATCATTCAGGTCGAGTATTTTGGAGAAGAGCACGGGGCCGAATTCTGTCACCGTGGCGCGGAGCTTTATCCCTTTTTCATCAGAGATACTCAGAAATTCAACCGGAAATTTATCTGCCTTCCAAGGCATACCAATCTTTTGATGCCGCTCGTCTATCTTTGGATTCGTTTCGCCTGGCTGCGAAATGCCGCTGAGGTCGCCCTTCATGTCCATTACAAGAACCGGAACACCATTGGCAGAGAGCGTCTCTGAGATTTTTTGGAGTGTTTTTGTTTTTCCGGTGCCGGTTGCGCCTGCAATCAGCCCGTGCCTGTTCATTGTCCGCAACGGTACACGCACGAGGGTGTTTGTTGCCACGTTTCCCTGAAGCATGGCCGAGCCCAAAACGATGGAATCGCCCTTGAATGAGTATCCCTGGGTAATTTGCTGGGTGAATTGGTCGACTGTGGACATATGATACCTACGCCTTACATTGATTGCAAACTGATGCTGTTCTGTTTTCTGTACCGGGATGGCGGAAAGAAGATTACAGTGTATGGAATAAGATAATCAACACCGGGGTGAATTGCATGCGGTACGAAGTAAAAAATCAGAACGCCTTTCCCCCCACGATAACTGTGGAAACAAAGGCGCTCTCAAAATCGATAGTACAACAATCAGCGGGCTTTGAGCAGATCCCGAATCTCTCCCAGAAGTACTTCCTGTTTTGGCGGAGGGGGAGGGGTTGCCGGGGCGGCTTCCTCCTTTTTCTTCATGCTGTTCATTGCTTTGATCAGCATGAAGACGGCGAATGCCACAATAATAAAGTTAATGATCGCGTTAATGAATACACCATATTTGATTGCGACTGCCGGACTCGTTGCGGTTGCCTCTTTCAACGGGATCATTAACCCGCTGAAATCCACGCCGCCGAGTGCCAGGCCAATCGGAGGCATGATCACGTCGTTCACGAGCGAGCCCACAATCGGCCCGAACGCGCCGCCGATGATGACGCCAACAGCGAGATCAACTACGTTGCCGCGCATGGCAAACGTCTTGAATTCTTGCATCATGGACATGGGAACTCCGTTTTCATTGTGTGCGAAAAATAATTGAGCCCCCGCTTACGCAGCGGGGGCTCAGGTGCATCTGTATTACTTTGTACGGAAGAACTCGATACGACGGTTTTTCGACCGGCCTTCTTTCGTTGTGTTCGGTGCAATCGGCTTGTCAGGTCCAAAGCCTTTTGTGCCGACACGGTCTGCAGCAATGCCCTTCTTCACCAGCCAGGTCTTCACTGCATCAGCGCGAGCTTGGGAAAGCTTTGTGTTTGTTGCACGTTTGCCAGTATTATCCGTATGGCCATGAATCTCAACCATGATAGCGGGGTTCTGCGCAAGCGTATTATACGCCTTCTCAAGAAGCATTTCGGATTCGGGCGTAATATCAGACTTTCCGGTCTCGAAGACGATACCGTCAAGCACAATTGCCGCGCCTACTTCGACCTTGAGCTCTTCTTTCTTCACATCATCAGCTGCGACAAGAGGATCCGTACCGCGCCCAACCTCTGTGCCATCATCAACTGAACCACCATCCGTATCCGCCTTGAGAGGATCGGTGCGGTGTGTGTTCACTTCCGCTCCGTCCTTCAGGCCATCGCCGTCAGTATCGGCATTCATCGGGTTGGTCTTCTGAACATTGATTTCGCTTCCATCGGCAAGGCCGTCATCATCCGAATCAGCCTTGTTGGGGTTGGTCTTGTGTGTGTTGATTTCGGCGCTGTCACTCAGGCCATCATCGTCGGAATCGGCCTTGTTGGGGTTGGTGGAATATTTGTTGACTTCATCACCATCGCTGAGTGTATCGCCATCGCTATCGGCTTTGAGCGGGTTGGTGCTGTATTGCTTTACTTCTGCGCCGTCTTTCAATCCATCGCCATCAGTATCAGGATTTTTCTTGTCGGTGCCGAGTTGTTTTTCTTCGTTGTTGGTCAAGCCGTCACCATCGGGATCGGCTTCGCCGCTCTCACCAACAACGGTCAAACCGATCTGATAGTTGGCGAACGCATCGTTGGCAAAACGCTTGACAGCGTTCAGCTCATCGGTAAGGGTGTAGTTAATTCCGCCGCTGGCCTCGAATGAAACACGGTCGGCCATACGAATCTGCACGCCAATCCCGCCCGGCGCATAGCCAGTCCATCCTTTTTCCTTTGCTCCCGGTGTTGCGTTGGGTGGCAGCGTTTCGGAATCAAAATGGAGTGCACCAAATCCTGCATAGAGGAACGGGTTCCAGCTCTCAAACGAGAACGGGCTGAAAACGAACCGGTAATCAATCGGAACGATCTGTGTGGAATATGTCGTGCCGGCAACTCTACCCAGCCCTACGCCTAATTCTCCCTGAATGTGGTCCACTATGCCGTAACGAACAAATGCCCGTGCCATGAATTTTGCTTTCTTGTCACGAAGCTCTGTCAGACCGAATGTTTGACCAAAGCCAATACCCGCCCCAAGCCCCTGATCCTTATACTGGGCCTGTGCTGGGGCAACAACAATCAAGCATAGTAACAAATAGAACCATTTATACATGGTGAACCTCCATGAATTATTGAAATATTGCAGAAAGAACCGATGATTCCCGGGAATGTTCCAACACGAAAGACAGGACTGTTGGGTGGGGGAGATCAACAGCGCTTTTGCAGTTTTTTTGACGAACTGAATTCCTTTAGTAACAATACCAGCAAAACTGACAAACGCTTACGCAAGCCCAATGCGTGAGAAACAGAACAAGGTTCAGATGGTTGTTTTCACCTTCTGACCATAGAAAGGAACACAACAGCGACCATGTGATATGCGTTGCAAAAATACGCTAAGAAAATGAGAAAAGCAACCCTTTTGGCAGGGTTTTACTTCAGCTTTTTTGAGAATGATTCAGCGATACGGTCAACTTCAACGCTGGAAAGCCCTGTCCCGAAAGTCTTCTCACCTTTTTGGGGAGAAGGTTCTTCTTTTTTCCACACGGGGGTATTTCCCGCCTTCATAACAATCCGTTTGTCAATCTCCTCGAGCCATGAAGTTGGAACCGGCTTTTCGGCTTGAGAGGTTCCTTTGCGGTCTGCAGGGTTTTCGGGATTAATGGGGTTTGTTTCAAAAGCCAGCCTTTTCACATTGATCAGATGGCGTGCAGTGACATTATCAGAGATAATTGAGCCGCCCCAGGTGCCGGGGCCGAGCGTCATAGAAGGATCGAGGCCGTTGGTATAACCGACTGCGCCGAGGGCCGACTGGGTGTTTACCAGAATTCTAAACGCCGGTTTTTCCAAAGCAAATTTCATGATGATGTCATCATCCTTCGAGTGAATGACCAAGGTATGTCCGATGCCGCCGAACTCAAGCAACTCGATGCACCGGTGACACGCATCCCTCCACCCATCCTCAGTATAGAAGGAAAGAACAGGGGAGAGTTTTTCCCGTGACAGGGGGTATTCTCTACCAACGCCTTGTACTTCAGCGACGAGAACCGAGGTGTTGGAGGGCACCACAATCCCTGCCTTCTGGGCGATAAACGCCGGTGACTTTCCCACAACGTCCGGATTGATTGCCCCGCGGTCGCTGAACATCAGTCTGGCAAGCTTGTCCTTTTCCTCGCCTGCGACAAAATATGCATGACGCCGCTTCAACTCCTCGATCACCTGTGCCTTGACCGGCGCATCGCAAACGAGTGCGGATTCAGTTGAGCAGAGAACTCCATAATCAAACTGTTTGCCGGATACGATATCGGCAACGGCTTTCTGGACATTTGCAGTCCGCTCGATGAAGGCAGGGACATTTCCGGATCCCACGCCGTATGCCGGCTTCCCCGAACTGTACGCAGACTTGACCATGGGATTGCTGCCGGTAGCGAGAATAACAGCGGTAAGCTTGTGGCGCATCAATTCGCCGGTTCCCTCCATGGTCGGCATGCTCAGGCACGCCATAAGATTCTTGGGTGCACCTGCCCGTTCGGCTGCATCGCGAATCACGTTCATTGCTTCAAGTGTACATTTTGCAGAGCGCGGATGTGGGCTTGCCACAATACCGTTTCTTGCCTTGACGGAAATAATGGACTTGAACATCAACGTGGAAGTGGGATTGGTGGAAGGAATCAGGGCAGCAACAACGCCCATCGGCTCACCGATGAGAATGACACGCTTTTCCTTGTTCTCTCCGATGACACCGACTGTCTTCAGGTCTTTGATGGATTCCCAGACCCGCCGTGTTGCAAACTCGTTTTTCTTCTGTTTGTCCTCAGGCTTGCCGAAGCCGGTCTCCTCGCTCGCCATTCTTCCGAGGCGGGCTGCTTCAGCGAACCCTGCATCAACCATTGCCTTTACAATCCGGTCAACTTGCTCCTGCGAGTAGGCTTTAAACTCCAACTGTGCCGCCTTGGCTTTTTGCAGCAGTTCCCGGACTTCCTGTATGGATTGCAGATCTTTGTCGAGTGCCATGAAGTGTTTACTCCTACACTGTTTTATCTTTGGGCCAGAGGGAGAGGCCGGTACGGTCATCGAATCCACGGACAAGTCCCGGCCCGTCAAATTCTTCGAGCGTGATTTCACATGCAAATACCGGCGTGCCTCCGGGTAATAAGTGGCCCCCTTTGCCATTGCCCTTCTCATCAGAGAGTACAACGTGGGCGTGAACAAACGGCTGACCATCTTTGATGCTGATGTTCCCGTACAAACTGACAATCTCCATCGGCTCGGGTATCTCGATATCGTAGTATTTCATGAGCTTCTGGTCATAGTACGCAAGCTTCGCCTGCTGCACAGCGCCTATCCCGGTAATGCGGCCTGTGGTGATTCCATTCTTCTGCGCAACATGAAGAATTCCGTTATACAGATCGGCGCCTTTCTCCAACGCGCCGATGATAGTGCGTTTCGCCGAGTATTCGTTCATTGATGTTCCGGGAACAAGCCGTGCTGTTGCGTGCCGGACGGCTTGAGGTTGAAATGTTTGAATGCCACGGCGGTTGCTTCCCGCCCCCGCGCCGTCCGCTTCAAAAAACCTTCCTGAATAAGAAAGGGTTCGTACACTTCCTCGATCGTGCCGGCTTCTTCTCCAACTGCAACGGCAAGAGTATTCAGCCCGACCGGGCCGCCTGCATACTTTTCAATGACGCAGAGGAGGATGCGTTTATCCATCTCGTCGAAACCGTGCTCATCCACTTCGAGTGCTTTCAGGGAATGATCCGAGACCTTCTTTGTTATCCGCCCGCGTTCAGCTTTCAATGCTTCATCTGCCTGAGCGAAGTCCCGGCAACGACGGAGAAGCCTGTTGGCAATCCGGGGTGTCCCGCGTGAGCGACGGGCGATTTCCGCGAGCCCTGATGGTTCATGCTGAATATTCAGGATGTTTGCTGAACGGGCAAGGATGTGTTCAAGAATCTTCGGGGTGTAATAGTCGAGCCTGTTGGTGATGCCAAACCGAGCTCTGAGCGGGGCGGTCAGCAAGCCTGCACGCGTTGTGGCCCCAATGAGTGTGTAACGGGGGAGAGAAAGCTGGATACTCCGTGCGCTTGGCCCGGAATCAATCATAATATCCAGCCGGAAGTCTTCCATTGCCGAGTAAAGGTATTCCTCCACAACGGCATTGAGCCGGTGGATTTCATCTATAAAAAGAACATCACCTTCTTCAAGATTGGTAAGGATGCCGGCCAGGTCACCGGGCTTGTCGAGTACAGGGCCTGAAGTGATTTTGATTTTGCTTCCCATTTCATTTGCGATGATGTGGGCAAGCGTTGTCTTTCCCAATCCGGGCGGGCCTGTGAGAAGCACATGGTCCAACGATTCGGCACGTTGCTTTGCCGCGGAGATGAAGATCTTGAGGTTATCGGTGATCTTCTCCTGCCCGAAAAAATCAGGGAAGGAAAGCGGCCTGAGTGCCTGGTCAAATGCGACTTCGGTAGAGATCGGCTCGGGGGATGTCAGTTCTGACTTGCGCATGGTGAGCAAGGTAACACATGGTTGATAGAAATTCAATTATCCCTTTGCCGCGTGGCGCAGGGCGCTCTTGATGAGCATTTCGATGGAAAGCTCCCTGCCGTTTGATTCCTGCACGGCAAGACGGAGCGCCTTCTCGGCAACTGGCCTTCCGTAACCGAGCGAGGTTAGGGCAAGCAACGCTTCTGTTCGTATGTTACTTGTGGATTCAATGCCCGAAGAAGAGGAAGAAGAATCGGTCTTTCCAATCTTATCCCGCAATTCAACCACAAGACGTTCGGCGAGCTTCCTGCCAATCCCCGGAATTGCAGTCAGCGCGTTGAAATTTCCCTGAAGGATATGGCTTCTCAGGTCTTTTACTGAAATACCGGAGAGTATTCCCTGAGCCATTTTGGGCCCGATGCCTGAAACGGAAAGCAGAATACGGAATGTGTCGCGTTCCTCCTCGGTCGCAAAGCCAAATAATTGCAGCACATCTTCGCGGACATGGAGATGAACAAGCAGCGTGACAGTTGATCCTTCATCGCCGAGCCTTTCAAAAGTAGAGAGGGGAATGTTTGCCCCGTAACCGACACCTCCGACATCAACAATGACGTCGGTTGGCGCTTTACGGCTAAGCGTTCCCCGGAGTGAAGAGATCATGCGATGACCCTGTGCGGATTAGATGCGACGAAGCTTTTCCAATCCTTGTGTTTTGCCGTGGGGGCTGTCAGACGGTGAAGATGACAGATGGCAACCGCCAGCGCATCCGAGGAATCGTGCAACATCTTCCGGTCGGCCAGTGAGAGCATCGAGCGCACCATGTATTGCACCTGTTCCTTGGAGCCTGATCCATTGCCCACGACGGCTTTCTTGACTTCACGCGGAGAGTATTCTGTTGTCGGGATTTCATGCTCGACGGCGGCGAGCATGCAGACGCCCCGTGCGTGGCCCAGCTTCAGTGCCGACTGTGCGTTCTTGCCGTAAAATGCCGATTCAATGGCAAACTCGTCCGGTTGAAAGCGGCTGATAATGTCATTCAGGCCGGAATAGATTTTCTTCAGGCGTAGTGCCATGGAGAGGCTGCTTTCATTGTGTATCGCTCCGCACGAAAGAAACCGTATGCCCGATTTCCTTCGAACGATAACTCCGTACCCGGTCGTCAGCGTCCCGGGATCGACGCCGAGGACGATGATTTCGCTCCCGCCGTTATTCTGAACTGCTTTTCCGTGTACACTGTCAGCTGCTGAGCGTGGCAAGTTCCTTCTCATCGATATCGAAGTTGGCGTAGACATTCTGTACATCGTCATGCTCTTCAAGCGCTTCCATCAACTTGAGAAGCTGTTCGGCGTCTTTGCCGGTTGTCTTGACGGTGTTTTGAGGCACCATCTGCAAAGCAGCGCTTTCCATCTTGAGGCCCTTGTCCTCAATTGCCTTCTTTACTGTATCGAATGCTTGCGGTGACGTCACAATGGTAAATGCATCGTCGTCCGTCTGCATGTCGTCCGCTCCGGCTTCCAGAATGATGGAGAGCATATCATCCTCGCTGATCGCCTGGCCTGCACGCGACACAACGATATTTCCTTTGCGCTGGAACATCCATCCTACGCTTCCTGATTGTCCGAGGTTCCCATTGTTTCGTGAGAAGAGGTGTCGCATTTCAGACACCGTACGGTTGTTGTTGTCCGTGACGACCTCAACAATGATCGCAACACCCGCAGGCCCGTATCCTTCGAATGTTACTTCTTCATAGGAAACACCCGGGAGTTCGCCAGTTCCTTTCTGGATGGCGCGCTTGATATTATCGGCGGGCATGTTGTTGTCTTTGGCGGTCTGGATGGCGAGGCGAAGCCGCGGATTCCCGTCAGGGTTGCCGCCGCCGTTCTTTGCGGCGATGGTGATTTCCTTGATAAGCCTTGTGAACAACCGGCCGCGGGCTGCATCAGTTGCGCCCTTCTTGCGTTTGATTGTCGCCCATTTCGAGTGTCCTGACATGGTATTATCTCCTTACGTTCATATTAGTGCAGGTCTTTTATTTTCAATTGGATGATGGGATCGCGGGATGGCCCGCCGGACGGGTTGTAGTCATTTCTTTCAACACAAAAAACAGATTCGATGTCTTGCCTGCCGGGTGTCAGGCGGGGGAGAAGGTGTCCCAGTCCGAACCCGATGGCATCGAGGATGTACCCGTTTTGCCGGACCTTGAAGCGCAGATGGTTTTTGCCGACGACTTTCGGAGAGCCGACAATTTCCAGCCCGCGGGCAACAAACGTTGGCCTCATGTTCCCGGGGCCAAACGGAGCAAACTCATCGAGTATCCTTGCAAAACGTGGTGTAATTTCCGCAAGAGATATTTCAGTGTCAATATAGAGTTCAGGATTTTTCAATTCCTGGCTCATCAGGTCTTTTACAGCGCCGTTGAATGCTGTGCGGAACTCATCAAGGCGGGAGAGTTCGACCGTAAGCCCTGCCGCGTACTTGTGGCCACCAAACTGAATGATCTGATCCTTGCACTGAAGAAGGGCCTTGTAAATATCGAACCCTGACACGCTGCGTGCCGAGCCCTTCGCGACACCATCAACAGTGGCAAGCATGATGGAAGGTTTGTAGTACCGTTCCACCATACGCGATGCAACAATCCCGATAACGCCGGGGTGCCAGTTTTCCTGATGAAGGACAAGTGCCGGGTCGGTATCAATATCGAGCATGGATTCCGCCAGTTGCTGGGCCTCAATAAATGTATCTTCATCAATCTTCCGGCGGTTGACGTTTTCCTCTTCGAGAACTTGTGCCAGCTTCGATGCTTCTTCGGGGTCTGTGGAGATCATCAGTTGCACGGCACGCATGGCATCGCCGAGGCGCCCTACGGCATTAATGCGCGGTGCAAGAACGAAGACGATATTCCCGGAAGAGATTCCGCCCACCTTGAGGTTTGCCGAATCAATGAGCGCTTTGATTCCGGGGCGGGGGGAGTTGTTGAGCACTTCAAGCCCCGAGCGTACCAGAATTCTGTTTTCGCCGGTGAGCGGCACAATATCCGCTGTGCTGGCAAGCGTCACAAAATCGAGATAGGAAGAGATGGATGATTCGCGTCCGAGTTTGCGCGCAAGCGCCTGAATGAGTTTAAAGCCGACGCCACACCCGCTCAGAAATTTGAAGGGATACGGATCGCCCGGCTTGAGCGGGTCAAGAACGGCGACTGCATCCGGCAGTATCGGGCCGGGTTCGTGATGGTCACAGATAATAACATCCATACCGAGCGTACGGGCATAAGCGATCTGGTCAACGGCAGTAATGCCACAATCAATGGAGATGAACAGGGTGACTTTTTCATCATGGGCTTTGTCAATGCCTGCCCGAGAGATTCCGTATCCCTCCTTGATCCTGTCCGGTACGTAGCAGGAGACATCAGCGCCGAGTTCGCGAAAAAAGAGATACAGCATTGAAGCGCCGTTGGTGCCGTCAACATCGTAATCGCCAAAGACGAGGATGCGCTCATTTGATTGGAGAGCACGGAGAATGCGATCCGTTGCCTTCTCCATATCCGAGAGAAGGAAGGGGTCGTGCAATTGCTCGATGGTCGGGCGAAAATACGCCTTGGCGGTATCGTAGCTATTGATGCCCCGCAGGATAAGTACCCTGGCAATCGGGTCCGGCACATTGATTTCTTTTGCAAGCCGCTCAACTGCCTCAGTGGGAGGTGCGTTTGCGACCGTCCATCGGTGGTCACGTGTGATGGTATTCAACTGATCTCCAATGGATTGTATTGATTGTCTCTGCTTGCAGAAAAACCGTGCAGGTCTGTAAGCCGAATTCTGTCTTTTCCGCGAATGCGGAAGAGGCAACCATTTCTCTAGCCGCAACATTGCTGTTGCGGTCAAGCGACCTACCCGGGAGTTCAATTCCTGCCCGGAGGCCTGAACAGCGAGGCGAGCCGCCTCTTCTCCCTTATTTGGTCTTGCTCCAGGTGGGGTTTGTCGTGCCCCTGTCATTGCTGGCAGGGCGGTGAGCTCTTACCTCGCCTTTTCACCCTTATCCCGTCCCGACGAATCGGGGGGACGGTATGTTTTCTGTGACACTTTCCGTTCCTGCCGTTTTGCAACGGCAAGCCCCCTGCGCTTAACAGGGCACCTTGCTCTGCGGAGTTCGGACTTTCCTCATTCCGCCTTTGGCGGGACGCAGTTGCCCGACCTGCACTTGTGAAACGCTGACGAGTGAATTAAATCCGTATTGCTTTTCTGCCGTCAATGCCTTCGTTCGCGAGCCTGTCGGCATCCTTGTTCTGCTCACGCGGAATGTGCCGGACTTCGATATCAAAGGGGAGTGAATCCCGCAAGAGCGTGACCTTCCGGTAGTATTTCTTCAAGCCCTCATCCCTGACTTTGTACTGGCCGTTGAGTTGTCGCACCATTAGCTCGCTGTCCGAATGGACAATAAGCCTGCTGCATCGCTTTGTTTTCATGCGGTTCAGCAACGCCAGCATGGCGGTGTATTCCGCGATGTTGTTGGTTGCCGTTCCGATGTATCCATGTTCACAAAGAATCAGTTCGCCCGACTCACTCTTTACAAGGAGGCCGATGCCGCTATCGCCGGGATTCCCCCGCGATGCTCCATCCGTATAGGCAAGGCATACCATCCGCGGTCAGGAAACGGTGGCGTTTGCTTCGACGATACCGTCGGAGACGATAATCCTGCCACAATGTTCGCATGTATAGAGACTATTGTTTTGGCGGAGTTCGAGAAGCTTCTGAGGCGGTACTTTGTTGAAACAACCGCCACATGAACCCTTCTTCACCGGAACGACTGCCTTGCCCTTTTTTGCCTTCCGGATTCTTTCGTACACGGCAAGGTCATCACGCTCAATGCGCGCGACAACCTTCTGGCGTTCGTGTGTGTATTTCAGTTCTTCATCTTCGGTGGACTTCGAGACCTCAGCGAGGTCAACGCGCTTTTCCTCCAGTTGCCTGCCCAGATCCTCAAGCTGAACCTTCACTGTCTCAATCTCATTCCTTGCAACCGTTGCCGTTGTTTCAAGTTCAGCCATTTCCTTTTCGAGTTTAACGATGGAGCCGGCAGCGTGTTCCATTTCACGGGTCAGAGCATCGTACTGCTTGTTTGTTTTAACTTCGAGTTGTTGCGATTTGTATTTGACCTGTTTCTCTTTCAAGCCGATGATTTCACTATCTGCGTTGTCGCGTGCAGCAAAGGAACTCTTCATTGTGGTTTCGAGGGTTGCGAGCCGTGCTTGTAATTCCTGCCGGTTCGCTTCGAGGGTGCGTACTTCGCCGGGAAGGTCGCCTTTCATTTCTTCAAGCTCATCGAGCGAATTGTCAATTATCTGTAGCGCGTATAACAGCCGTAATTTGTTTTCCAATGAATTCTCCTTTGTCATGATACAAAGTGAACGGGGTTGGTGGAGGTTCGTGCCGCCCGTACCGGAACCGCCGAACCCTGTTGTTGCACAAATGTTTTCAATTGCTTTACGAGTGCACCGACGACGGGATATTCCGTTTCGAAATGCCCCGCATCAATCAATGCCATCTTTCCGCTTGCTTCATGAAACGAATGGTATTTCAGATCTGCAGTAACAAAGACATCCGCTCCGCAACTTCTTGCAGCATCCATCAAATCGGCGCCGCTTCCGCCGCAGACAGCGACGCGCCGTACCTGCTGAGAGGGATTTCCCGCATAACGCAAGCCCTCCGCGTTGAGGGAAGAGCGGACGGAGGAGAGGAAGCCCGAAAGTTTCTGCGGGCGGGTCAGATCGCCTATTGCACCCATCCCATAGTCGTTGCTTTTTGTTTGAAGGGGATACACATCATATGCGGCTTCCTCATACGGGTGCACACTCTTCATTGCGCGAACGACTGCCTCTTGGTTCCGGCGTTTGACAAGCATTTCAATGCGTACTTCGGGAACTGCTTCGAGGTTTAACTTCCTGCCGACTGCGGGAGTTGCCTGAGCATTCCCCATGAATGTTCCCACGCCCGATGTCCGGAAAGAACATTGCCCGTAATTGCCTATCTCTCCCGCCCCTGCTTTTGACATTGCGGCAGTGATTGCCTCAACATGTTCCGCAGGGGCAAATGTTACAATCTTCACATCTACTTCATAGGACTTTACGAGGAAGTCTATGTCGCGCAACCCGAGTTTCTCCGCGAGGACAAAACTTGTTCCTCCGCGGGTGAAGTCCAGGTTTGTGTGCGCGCTGTATAAATTGATATTGCTCTTGACCAATTGCCGTAACGACCGCCCGACACTGTCACGGGTGGTTACCGAACGCACCGGCCTGAAAGGGAGGGGATGGTGTGTTATGAGAAGGTTGGCTTTCCTTCTCCGGGATTCCTCGATAACCGCATCCGTCGCGTCGAGGGCGACAAGAATGCCCTTTACCGTACTCTCCGGGTCACCAACGAGCAACCCGACGTTATCCCGTTCCCAGACAATATCTTTTGGCGCCCAGTGTTCCAAGAACTCCTGAATATCTTCAACGAGCATTCGTCAGGCCTTACCATAAAAAAAGTGTCCCGCTGTTAGCGGGACACTTTTTATCCAATCCACCCTGAAATACTAATGTGGTTTTTGTCGACTTCCAATTTCATTAATGCCATGTGTTGCAAAACTCCTAACGTCACACCAATAATATAAAAACTCGGTGGGTTACATGCAAGTTGAAGTATGCAGCACTTCAATCCCGTGGAAATTCGATCTTCTCGAAGTTCAGGTCGCGGAGTTTGGTGATTTCCTGTTCAATGATGCCGATATTCCTGTTGAGTTCACTGACAAGCTCTTTTTCGTCAACGGGGAGTTTCTGGCGAGCAAGAATATCGGTGCTGATTTTCATTGCCGCAAGGGGGTTGTTGAACTCATGGCAGATGGTAACGACAAGCTCTTTTATTGCTTCAGTACGTTTTTGTGCAATCAGGTCATTCTTTTGTTGCTCAACGATACGCTTTTTGAGATACACGCGCTCGAGGATATTGACGATTGTTCTTGGAAGGACGGAATCCACTGCCTCGTCTTTGATCATGTAGTCCTCGACCCCGTACTTCATTGCCTCGATTGCAAGCCGGAAATCCCTGTTTGAGCTCAGGAAGATAATGGGGACGTCTATCTGCTTTTCGCGTATTGCCTTTGCGACTTCAATGCCGTTCAGTTCGGGGAGGTAATAGTCCAGAAGGACGAGGTCAATGTTCTTGTTCTTCTGCAGTTCCTCAAGCGCCAGGATCCCATCCTTTTTCCATATCAATTCAAACTTCTTGCCCTGGTATTTGGAGAGAAAATGCTGAACGACAGCCATGTAGCTGGCATCGTCATCAATAATCAGCAGGGTAATAAGTTCCGGGGTTTCCATCGGTTCTTCAGTAGTTTGTTCAATAATAATAGCACTTACCTAAGTGAGTTGCAATAAGTATTTCAAGAGGTTGCTCCATTTGCCTTGCTGGGTTGATTTTATGAATTTCTTTAGCTATCATCCTAACCAGTTCATGGAGGAAGAGGAGAATGGAAAGATCAATGAGTAAGCGCGTATAACCATTTAAAAGTTCTGGAGTTCATAATGGTCGAGAAACGCAAGATCCTTGTTGTGGATGATGAAGATGCGCTGCGTACGGTTCTCAGCAGCGAATTGGTGAGCGAAGGATATGACGTCGGTACTGCCGGGGATGGGGACGAGGCTATTACCGAGTTTCAGAAGAAGGTGTATGACCTGGTGTTGCTCGATATCAAGATGCCCCGCATGAACGGGTTCGAGGTGCTCCGTTTTATCAAAGATAAGCACCCGAAGACCAAGGTGATTATGCTGACCGGATTTGCGGACCTGAAGAATGCGATTGAATCCAAGAAACTCGGCGCTGAGGATTTTGTCAGCAAGCCGTACGACCTTGTTGATTTGTTGACCACCATTGAACGGGTGATGAGTGAGTAGAGTCGCAGAAGGCACCGAGGTTCTCACCGCCGGACATAAGGCGACCAAGTCCATGTCCAAAAAATACAACCTCCTGATTGTTGATGATGAAGAGTCGTTGCGCACTCTTCTCGAAAGCGAGCTCGCCGACACGGAAGAATTTACCGTTGCGACTGCTTCTGACGGCGGACAAGCAATCAACCTCATCCAGGCAAAGGTGTACGATGTAGTTCTGCTGGACATCCGGATGCCGCGGGTGAGTGGTATTGAAGTATTGAAGTTTCTCCAAGAATACTCCCCGACAACGCAGGTTATTATTCTTACCAATTATGCAGACGTCAAAACGGCGATCCAGACAATCAAAATGGGCGCCTATGACTTCCTTGCCAAGCCATACGATATTGACGAGTTGTTTAATACGATCCACCG
>CAZWIN010000022.1:292-16616 GCA_964633855.1 uncultured Chitinophagales bacterium | reverse complement strand
GAGAGTAAAGAGTTGCTTCCGCGGAGGGAAAAGGAATTTCTTCCAGGAGTGAGGACCAACAACATAGGCAAAGAATTTGCCCTCGCCATGTTGATTTAGAGAATACGAGCCGGGCTGTTGTTCATCATTCCAACCTCTCGGCAAATCCCCAACCCCTGAAATTTCATCGTAGATAATCGCCCCGTTGTGCAGCTGCGGCCCGACAGTTGTGTATCCGAGCCTCTGCAATACGGTTAGAATTGATTGGAGCCCATCTTCATCAATGATAGACATATCTCATGTATCCCAGGTTGTCTTTTGAAAAGCCCCGGGTTGTATCTCTGCCTTTTACATCGGACGTCCCGGGGCAGTGATGATACATTCTTCAACTGCGCGCCTCGGAGTCGGAACCGGCTTCTCAAGAGAGTATCCGATGCGCAACAACAATTGCGGCCATGAAGGGACTGAAAGCAGCTGCCGCATGCACAGCCGCATATCAGCCACTTCGATTGGCATATTAAAGAAACTGAGGTGCAGTCCTTCTTGCGTTACTGCAAGCCATAACCGCTCCAGAAATTCTCCTGCCTCCAGAAGCTGCGGAACAGTATCCTCGGAATAAATGACGCAGAGAAGCGGCGCCTGAGCGCAAAGGTTTTTGTCTTTTGCAGCGCGCAATCCGCCAAGGTCAAGCTGTCTTGTCGCCCACGGCCCGAGGGCAGAGGCCGCCCCTTTGACGCCAATAGCAGCTCCGGTGATACCGTCACCCTTGCGCGTCCAATTCGGGCGCACCCACTCAGCGAGCTCCTTCCGGAACTCACGCCCGGCGTACTGTTTCTTGTCGGCAGCGGCCACCATCTCCGCTACCTTCATATTGAGAGCGCCATCAACAGAACACATCAGCCCAACCTGGGTGCTTTCTCCCATCACCTTGAGGTCGTTGACAATGGAACCTGGGACCCGCGCCTGCAAGAACGGGTTACGGTTGGTATGGCGGCGAACAAGTGCCGGGAAGAGCATATCAAGGTGGGATGCGACACGGTCGCGTGACGCACGCGGCGAGAGTCTCGCGAAAACGAGGGGCCTCTCACTGTCCCCGCTATAATTGTACTCAAGCACACATTCGAAACAGAAGTGAGCCGCGGCAACGCGCAGGTTCATCAGTGCGGCGCCGACACTCATCAACAATTCACGGTTGTCGGGATCTGCAACGGGAAGCCGGCGCGCATAATCCGCATAGATGCCGATACCTGCGCTTGTCAGCGCGAATTTCCACGGCTGGGTATTGTGACTTGAAGGCGCAAGAACAGCGTATCGAAGAAGAAACACGAACTGCTCTTCCAAAGTACCGTAGCGTGGAAAGTCGTGTTCGCGTATTTCGTACGGCGTTATGCAGGGGAGAAACTCCCGCTGGTCGCGCAGATCGTCATACTCTTCGCCCAAGTCAACCTCCATATTATAGAAAGTCGTTTTCATGGTACACGCTCCCCGCTAAAGGTTGTTCGCTTTGCTCCGTATCGCGTCAACAGGACATTCCTCCATTGCCTCGCTTACAAATTCCTTTTCCTCATCATTTTGAGGCTGACGGGAGACGTAGTACGTATTTGATTCCTTGTCGAAATCAAAATTCTCCGGCGCAATGGAAGCGCAATACGCGCAACCATCACATTCATCTGTCACATAGTATTTTCCGTCTACGTTCAACGGCAGTTTTTGCGGTGCTTCCATGCCTTACTCCTTGATTCTTCTACCAATAGAGAGGACAATTCCTCCAAACATCATGAACGATCCGATCCACAAAAGGGCAACAAACGGCTTGATGCTCGCCTCAACGACAAGCGTTTCCTGCGGAACTGCGGCGTGTTGATGCCTGTCCACCTGGACGGTAACAGTGGACTTTTCTCCTCCCATCCCGACATTCATCGAGACAAGTTGAATGCTGGCGTTCAGCAACTCAGAACGAATGGGGGTCAACGAGGAGCTGCCGCTGGAAGAGTATGCAAGCGAAGGAGTCAATGTTTCCTTTGATTTCCCATTTGAGATTTCCAGGATAGAGCCGACGGTCATGGCGCCGTTTTCGTGCCCGCCCATATCAAACCCCACGAACATTGCCTGCATATTCCCCAACGGTACACTCTCTCCTTTCGGCAGGATGTATGATTCTTCCGCAGCATGCATTTCGGGCTGCTCGAGAGAAACCGGAGAGACATAAATATCACGGACAATCGATGCCGCAATATCCGGATTGCGCATGATGCCCTGTTGGCCGGCATCAAACATGACCGGCGCAAGGTCGAATGTTGTGCCATCCTTCTCCACTCTGACATTGAACGCAAATTTGCCGTCAGGCCGCGGGTGGTTTCCGACATAGGTGAAACGATACCCCATGGCATCCTGCGGAGTGTCAAGCTGCAGTGCAAGATGATGTGTCGTGCTGTATTTTCCGGTGCTAATTACTCCCAGGAAGAAGACCATCAATCCGATATGGGCAACCTTGCCGCCGAAAACGCGAAGGCTCCCCTGCCGGCTCTTCCAAGCCAACTCAAGATTCACAACGAGGGCAAAGAGTGAGACGAAGGCAAAAAGGAGCATTCCGGTTTCACGAACACCGGAGAGGTACAGAATTCCGGAAAGGACTGCTGCAGCAAACACCGCTTTCAATGACCGCTTCAGTGTTTCGCGTATTTCACCAACTCCCCATTGAGTGTATAAGCTGTAACCGATCAGAAGCGCGGCAACAATTGCCAGCGGAAGTGTCGTCGAATCATAAAAAGCCGGCTCAACGGTTTTGACGGAGAATATGGGAAGGCTGGTGCCGAACAGAACAACCAAGGCGATGAGTATCAGTGCAAGCGCTCCCGCTCCAAGCATCATTTCACGGCTTAATGTTCTTGTCTCGGCCTTTGCCGAAACCAGTTCTCTCCGACGGACAAACAACAATCCAAACCCTGTAACAGCGAGCACTGCCTGAACAGCAATCAACAAGCTATACACGAGCGTTCCCGGATCAGTGAACGAGTGCACAGAAGCGTCGCCTAATATTCCGCTTCGTGTCAGGAATGTACTGTACACAACAAGGAGGTATGAGCTGATTGCCAGCACAAGATTGGTCCGAAGGAACATCATCGAACGTCGTTGGGCAAGAAGCGTGTGAAGAAGCGCCATCCCGGTCAGCCAGGGAATGAGCGAGGAATTTTCCACCGGGTCCCATCCCCAATATCCGCCCCAACCGAGAACGCCATATGCCCAATAGGCGCCAAGCATAATTCCGAGGCCGAGAACAAGTGTGGCAACGAGCACCCAAGGGAGACCCGCTGAACTCAGAAGTCCGTATTGCTTCCGCCAAAGTCCGGCAACAGCAAAACTGAAAGGCACCGACATCGCGGCAAAGCCAACAAAGAGCACTGGAGGATGAATCACCATCCAGATGTTTTGCAGCAGAGGATTGAGCCCGCGCCCATCTGGTGGTATCTGGTGCGACGGTATTTCGGGAATCATCTCCCAGACGGAACGGAATGGTGATTTAGCAATCAGTAACATTAACATGAGTGATTGCACTCCCATGAACACTGCCATGACCGGTGCCTCACTTTTCTCTTTTGCCGCTGTCCGCAATAACACAATTGAAAGGGCGACGGAACAGAGCGCCCAGAAAAGAAAGCTCCCTTCCTGTCCCGCATAAAAACTCGAGATCAGAAAATGCAACGGAAGCGAAGTTGAACTGTAGCTGTACACATACCCGTTGCTGTAATCATGCTGGACAAGCAACAGAAGGAGAACAGCTGAGGCGAGGATTATTCCGGATGCGGCAAGGTAAACGTATCGCCGCGGATTTGTGAGTGCGGACTGAGCCCCGCGAACGTGAGGTCTCACGGCGGCACGGAAATAACCAAAAGCGGATACAACCGAGGCAAGGAAAGCCAGGACAACAACCCAAAAACCAAAAACAGTCATGTAACCTCCAAATTCTGAATCTGAATTGAAGAGGTCAACATGCATGCCACCGGCAGTTTTTTAAATGATGCACAAAATCGACTGATTAGCGACCTTTTAGCGCCGTTGATATTCCCAACAGTGCTCAACTTCCAATTCATGGGAATACAATTGGCAGGAATGAAAATCAAAAGAACTCCCCCTGTCCGGCGAATTGCTGCCAAGACGGTCCGTGTTTGCACATAGGGACGCTCTGCAATTGCAGGTCAACGGGCTGATGAAAATGCGGGAACTCCTAGGGGAGTTGATAGATGCATTTATGGCTGCAGTGCGGGCTTGCACCGCGCAGCGTGCATTCTCTGATATGACGGATTGTAGGGAGAAACGCAGATGTGGTGGCTGCAAGGCCCGCGGCAATGCTCACTGTGGCCTGTTTCATTTCTTCGGGGCATTCCACAATTCTCCCCCGGCTGTACCGCGCATATGTTTCAACACAGCCGGGTAATACGAGAGCAATAGCGAGTAACGAGACGAGAAAACTGAGACAGACCCATAACAAAAACATAGCACCCTCTCACGCTTCGGAAATGTGCTTTCGCCCTGACGTCTCTTCAATCACCTCAACAATGAGGCCAAAGTACCTGTCCAAAGCACATTCCAAATCGGCGCGGACGCTGCAAATTCCTTCCGGAGACTGATGGACGCAATAGCCGCACACTTTGCTTCTCAACTGGTTCCTGTACGGAATGATGGAAGTATCACTGAGAGAATTCACCACATCCACTATCTGTGGAAGAAACTGTTTTAACGCACAGTCACGGTCATGCCCAATGCGGCACGCGCCGGTTCCGTTGCCGTCAATACATTTGGTGCACACCCGCTTCTGCAATCCAGCCCAGAGATCTTGTTCTGTCGCCATAACGTTCTCCTCGCAGCTTTAACTTGCATCCTTGAGTGTAAATCTGAATGGAATGGAGACCCAGACTTTTACCGGGCCGTTGTTCATTACCGCGGGGGTAAAGAGGAACTGCATCGCGGCCGCCACGGCTGCGTCATTGAAAATGTCCGTCGTAGACTTAATAACTACCGCTTTTCTCGGGGTACCGTCCTTCTCAACAAGAATTTTTACCCAGACGGTTCCCTCCAGCCCTGCCCGCAACGCCATTTCGGGATATTGAGGGACCGCCTTCTTGACAACCTGCGGCGCCTTTTCAACCGGGACGAATTCGTCCATTCCCGGTTCATTCTCGTCAATAACAATATCCTGCGTTACCTGCACCTGGCCATCACCGCCTTCCTCTATTGCCGGGGATGGTGTACTGCTCAGTTCTTGTTGCGTTGCAATAGTTTGTTCAGGGCTCACTTCAGCATCAGGAACAGGGACAGGCATACCAATGCTTGGCTTGACTGTGGCAGCAACGCCAACCGATGGTGGCGGGGGCATTGATGAAATTGACGGCGGCGGACCAAGGTCACTGTATTTCATCACTTTGACACTTACGGTCGGAATATTTCCGTAATCCTCACCCAATACAAGTGACACATAATAACTGCTGACAATCACCAGGTGAATGACGATCGCTATGAGCAGGCCGAGCGAAAAGTTTTTTTGAAGGGATTTTTTGACTTCAAGCCGGCCATAACCGGCCGGGGCGGATCGTGCAGGATGTGTTACTTTGTCCATGATACTCACATTCCTTCCCATGCATGGAGAACGTCCATGAGTCGTTCTCCATGCGAGCGTCAGCTGTATGCTATCGCCACGAGAATGAGAAACAACAACGGTGCCAGAAGAATTGTAAATGTGAACCGCATAAGATCATCCAGAAAAAAATACCTGAATAATGTTGTTAATATATATGTTTCAAAAGAAGGGGGTACAACACACATGCCAAACGAAGGACGTCCAATCCAAGCCCCTTCGGGCATACACGGCGTTGAAATATTCAACAGGCTTCTAATGAATAAGAAAATGAACGGTGCGAATTCTCAGATTCAACAAAGTCTGTTCGTAATCAACATAGATATGTTGGAGCCGGGGCCCGTACCTGGTGGGACAGTGTTGCTGTCGCTGAGAAAAAAGAAGGCTTCTTTGAGGTGGCTATAGCGCAGGTTTTGGGTGGATAGGGGAGAACAGCTAAGGCTCAAATACACCACTCTGGGTACCGTGACACATTCCATTATTCATAGAACAATTGTTCTCATTATAACTTGTCCTCGCAGATTTTCGAAACCCTATAATTACAAGACGATCATAGGTTCCCGGGCCAAGATAGTTATAAGGGCTCACGTCAGTCAGATATCCGATAAGGCGGGATCGCTTGGATCCATGAGGGACTGCAACGTGACACGTAATACACTTTACCTGAGATGACTGGTGGTCGCTTTTTCCGTGCACATTATTCACGAAGTTGCCTGCTGTGTAAAGCGGATGGCAATTTACACAGAAGAGGTCGGTCTGCCATCCATTTCTGTTGCGCCTCACATCATCGAGCGACCAAAGCACTCCTGAGGCGTTCGCAGGCCAGTATTTAGCGGTTCCCGTCAGCATGGACTTACTGTTTGAACCATGGGGACCTTGAGGGACCGTTGGAGATGTGGCCTGCTCGTTTCCGTGACAATCTGAACAGTACATTGTCTGATTCCCGGGCGAATTCCAGACTGTGGACATCTGGTTCGCATTCAGTGCCTTCGGTGTTACAGCCCCGACCTGGTTGTTGAGTGTCACCTGGACCGGATGTGCCGAACGATTCGCGGGGTTGAATTCCATCGCTTGGTCGGTGATATTGATTCCGGACGGCCCGATAATGTTCGTCACACCATTAACCGCTGGCCCGAATGCGTAGTAGGAATGGCACTTGAAGCAAATTTGGTTTTCCTGAATCGCTGGAACATTCGGGGTAAACATCGTTGGCTGAGTCCAGGACGCCGCACTCCCCGGGGTAACACCGCGCGCACCAAACAGAACATTCGAAACAACATTGCTCTTTGCCTGATGAAGCCCCTTCTTAGCCTGATGCAAGTTGTGGCAATCTTCACATTCAGCATGACGATTGGAAGCATCCAGGCTCCCCTGCGTATCGGGGTTCTTGTGTTTTCCGGAAACCGTATGGGTCGGGTGACTGTACACCTTGGCAGAGGCACTTTGGATATTCTTGGTATTGACGCCTGTCGATGAACTTCCATGGCAACCGGATGCATAGCATGTGTTCTCCTCGGATTGCCCGAGAAGGTATAATAATCCGGAACCGCCGTGCGAACTGTGACAATTGCGACAGGCCCATTCACCGACTGTTGTTACCGCTTGTCCCGGCGGTGTGTGCACCTGCGCCGACGTCCTGTGAATTGCGGTTGTCCAGCCGGTTTTGTTGTGACAGAAGGTACATAGTGCCGCGTTGGTGTTGTTCATCCGGAGAAACTTTTTGTTCTCATTGTTGTGCGGGTCGTGGCATGTGTGACATTCAACAGTTCCATTGGAGGCGTCGGGATCGAGCTTGACTGAGGTGTTCCAGGGCCAACTCCGAGCCACAAGTTCATTGTCACGTGTCTGGTCATAAATAAAACCCACCGGATGGTCGTTTGTGAGAGACACGCCGAGGTTTCCCGGAGAACTCTCCGGCATCGTCGTCACACCATTCGCCATGACAATCTCCCGGGGGCCGTTCCACGGAGGGGCGTACACAGCGCCGAGCGCAACCGTCCCGTCATGGCAGGAGAGGCAGAGTTTGGAACGTGGGTTGGGCTGATTCGGCGTGGTGTAGTTCAGATTGTTGAGATAGTCGCTGGAGTACAGGGTATATGTCTGGGCTGTCGGGGTATGATTCCATAGCTGTGTGCTTCCGGTTGGGGAGTGGGGGGTATGGCAAAAAACGCACACCTGCCTCTCCGAAAAGGCCTTAATGGTCCCGGTACCCGAAGAAGCACTGAGATTATGTTTTGTCCCCAGAATCGATGTTTGCCCCGGTACAAATTGTGGGAAAAGGAGTAGCCAGGTGATACTCCGGAAGAACATACGTATGGTTGTCCCAGGCGTCGTCACTTCAAGTACTCAAATATCTGGATTCGTTTGTTAAGGGTGTCGACAACATAAATCCGGTCAGAACTATCAATCGCGATACCGGAAGGGCTTGAGAACTTGCCATCTGTACTTCCCTGGGTGCCGACGATGAGTAGAAGCTGGCCCAACTGGTTGAATATCTGGATATTATCCATGAGGGCATCTGTTACGTACAGGTTTCCGTCCGAGTCGTGCGCTATGGATTTCGGGCTGGCGAACGTTCCGGCAGAACTCCCCTGCCTACCAAATGAAGAAACAAAAGTCCCGTCCGGATCGAACTCCTGAACGCGGTAATTCAGGGCATCGACTATCGCGAGCGTCTTGTTTGCGGTGAGATGCACGGGAAAATTGAACTCGGCCTTGCCGGAGCCGCGAATGCCGAACTCCGATCGGTAGTGACCTTCCAGATCGAACACTACCACCGCATGCTTCCCCGCATCAACGACGTACAGGATGTTTCCAGTGACACACAGTCCTGTCGGCCGAATGAGGTGTTCGGAAAGTGAAAACAAGGGATTCCGGTCATCATCAAAAGCAATGACACGACCGTTCTGAGAATCCGAGACAAAGAGAGTCCCATTCTCGGTGAGCGCAACACCGACAGGTGACACCAGCGGGCCAAACTTGTTTTCCGCGATGGAGCTGTATTCCCCGCGCGACGCGTTGATAACGTGAACACATTGCGCCCCGGGGTCCGCAATATACATTGTCCCGTTGTCAGCAACAGCAATACCCACGGGTTGGATGAGCCAGCCCTTGGATTCCCGCGAGCCGAACAATGTACCGAGTAACCTGGAAAAGAACCCTTCTTCGTATCCAGCATCTTTCAGCGATGAGACCGTCTTCAGGTGTCGTATCCGGGGTCGCTCAGGATAGCCGGGCCAGACCAGGCCCGAGGCATCCGATTGGGACATCAATGGCTGGGTGGCAAACAGGGTTGCCAGGACCATACATTTTGAGAGTAGCTTCATACTATAACATACGTCAAGAATCGTGCCGTTTGAACTCTGCAGCGTTTGTCCCCGTAAATCCCTCAATTGGCGGCAAAGTGAATTGGTTTTACGGGGGTGTTAGCGAATCTGGGAAACAGGGTTCTCACATTAAGAAGTGAGAAACCCTGATCCCAGTCCTCTCTGGCAAGGGATGTTGCAGAGAGAGTTGCACATTCCCAGCTTCCAACAGATTCAGAACGGCCTGGTGACTGTGAAGATCACCTCGCGTCTCCTGAAGCCGTAATCAAATTCTCTCAATCGAACAAGAAAGCGAAGCTGGCGCCATTGGTAGTTCACCTGTGCCTCCTGCTCAAGGAGCAGTTGCCTGTAGTATGGATTGTAGGAGCGGCTGAGGCGATAATCAAGGGAGAGATCAGCAATGAAGAATCGGGGACTCCCTATGTTGAAGCCTACGGAATAGAAACGGAGGTGGGAACCGTTGAAATGCCAGTTGATTGCCCCGTTCAATCCAACATACAGAGGGACAAACTTGTAGAATCTCGTGTTGAGATTTTGTTGCAGCCTGAGGAGACGAAACCGCGAATTAAAACCAAGGTCATCATAACGCCGTTCGTTGCGGTATTCGACCGTGGACTGCGATTGGATTTCCTCGGGCAAGGCACCAACTCCGGTTATCGAGAGATTCCACTCTCTTTCATCGTATGTAAAACGGGTGATCGTCCTTCGTATGTTGAAGGTTTGGGTGGCAGTAATCTGATAACCACCGAAGCTGAGATTCACCCCGTTTGAAAATCCACCTGTCCATGCACGTTGCTTTTCCCTCCGTTTGTATTGGGAATACCCTCCAGAGATTCCATTGCTTACCACAACTACTCCGAATGTCCGTGTGTGCTGTGCTGCGAGCCCGATGCCAGCCCCGCGATTGGAATTCCGAACCCCGCCTCCGTCGGTACCAACAACATCCGACCCGGTCTCGCCGTTGAGATTGAGGGTGTAACTGAAATTCTCATTCTGGCGATACTGTACCACTTGCGCAATACTCATTATCAAGGAGGATGAGCCCGTCAGCAGGA
The DNA here is from genome assembly GCA_964633855.1 of uncultured Chitinophagales bacterium. Lineage (GTDB taxonomy): Bacteria > Bacteroidota > Ignavibacteria > UBA10030 > UBA6906 > CAZWIN01. The sequence continues at coordinate 6,624 of CAZWIN010000022.1, read as the reverse complement.
AGTTCCTTGCAGAAATATTTGTATTCAGATGAAAGTCTTCGCCATACGTTCCATCGTATCCGAGGCTGGCACTGAGGCTATGGAACCCGTCATACTTGTAGTACTCTGCGCTCGCGTTCGCCCGTTGGTTCTCGTTGAGCGTTCTCTCTCCTGCAACCTGGATGCGGCTGTATGTGTAACGGATGCCTGTGAATTGCTCATGCCTTGAATAGGTGCTTGCGGTTGCTGTGACGTTTGACGTTGGTGAGGATTGAGAGAGTGACAACCCCCATTCATGTTGTACTTGATTCAGCGGTTGGTATGAGGAAAGCGACCAGTTCTTTGTCTTCGTGTAGTAAACACTCAGAGACGGGAGGAAGGAGATCCGGTCTGCGGCACAGGAGAAACGTTGCTGCTGCTGCCGGGTAGTGAACTTCAGCCCGGAGATGAGTGCAAGGTCAGATGTTGTTTCAATCTCTTCATCGCGCGCATAGAAACCTAGTTTCACCGGATAGCCGCGCAGCGCATCAAGGTTGACGTTATAGAAATTGAAAACATATTGCTTGTCGTACCTGGAGACAGAGCCGGAAGACTGGTTGTTGTACGTCGCGTTGACGGAACTACTGACCGCGAGGCCGAGAAACAGGGGTGAAAGGACATACCCGTTTGCCCCGAGGATTACCTGGGGGTTTTGGCGAATGGACTTCGAGTAGTTGTTGCCATCGCCAACGTCCTGGTACTGATGCTGGTATCTGAATTCACCCCAAACCGAGGTCACCTGTCCCGTGCCTGAACCTGCGCACGCAATCAGGAGCGACAGTATGACAACTGCCCTTCTCATAGTCCCTTGCCAGTTTATAGGTCATGTCCTGCGCCAGTATACCGCGCAGCACCATTTCTTCCATCTTTACAGCAATTGCTCCCGTGTCAGACAACGCATAGCTTCCCGTCGATCGTCGTGCCTGCATTCATCTGACATAGATGGTTCGCTTCTTGATTTGATACGCAACCAGTCCTCGCGAGGCAAAGGGGAGCCTGACTGTTATTCCAGCTTCAAGAGCTGGAACACTTGAATTCTGTTGTTCAGCTGGTCCGCGACATATATCCTGTCCCGGGTGTCGATATACATGCCAATCGGATTCTCAAAGCCAAGGTTATCGCCTGACGTCGAGTATCTTCCGACGAAGAGAAGAAGCTCGAATGCGTTGTTGAAGATCTGGAAATTATTATGCACTGCATCTGCAATGTAGATGTTTCCATACGAGTCCAGAGCAATGCCTTTCGGGCGCGAAAACGTCCCAAAGATACTCCCCTGTTCGCCGAACTTCCTGAGGAATTTCCCGCGGGAGTCGAATTCCTGAACACGGAAATTCATTGCATCAACAACATAGAAATTGCCAGCTGTATCAACGGCAACGCTCTGCGGAAAGTTGAATTCGCCATCTCCTTCGCCCCGCGTGCCGATCGCGAGCAGCGAGTCTCCGGTTTCCGAGTACACCGTCACCTGATGAATCTTGTTATCAACAATAACCACACGCTTCCCCTTCCAGTCATACGCAACATCAACCGGATTCGGGAACTGTCCGGGGCGACCGTACGTACGGATAACGATGCCATCGAATGACAGAGCGACAACCTGTCCGATTCCCGCGAGCCCGACAAATATGGCCTCATTACTGCAGGCAATGCCGAGAGTCCTTTTCAGTTCCAATGAACTCTTTTCTCCAAGCACGCGTACTTCCTTGTTCACTTCATCGAACACAACAATGCCCGATTCAATATCTGATACGATTACGTCACCGGCGCTATCAACGCAGACGTCGAACGGTCGTTGGAGTTGAACGCGTCCTTCTTTTCCAGCGATTGATTCTGTAATTTTGCTGAATCCGGATTTATACTGGTCTTCGTTATAATAAGATTGCACATATCTTATCCGGGGTTCATCCGGAGGAGAGGGCCATACGATATCCGCATCCACCTGTTTGCCTGTACCACATCCGGCGAGGAAGCTTCCAAGAACCACAAGAAGCTTGGGTATGTTCACGAGTCGATTGATCCCTTCCATTTGCACTACTCCTTCTTTCCCTCTTTTAGTTGTTTTTCAATTTCTTCGAATGACGGCAGGGCATCCGTCGGTTCTGTTACTGCTTCGGGGAGGAAGTCGATGTCTGCCGTGGAGCAGGAAATACCCACGGAGATGTACAAGCCTGACGTTTCACCTGTACGAATGTAGCCCGGGCTTACCTGAACCCCGACCTGGGCAACGGGTCTTATCATAAGGCTCATCGACCCAAGAATATTTCCCTGTTCAAGATATCCATACAATACCTCGGCCCCCACCTTGATTGCCTTTTGGAGCGGCAGACCGCATCCAAGTCCGCCCAGGAATGCCACACGGCCATCCGTCCGCGTCACTCCGACAAGCATGGTCGGACTCATGCTTCCGTTACCCATATTGGCAATGAAGCCCGCCCGCAGAATACCCTCCCCCGGCGAACCATCTCCTGTTTGTATTGATGACAGCGATTCACACCAGAGTGCACCACGATTCACAAGTGGAAGCTGAAACGGGAGGAGGAACTTCCCGCCGAGGCCAAACCGAGTGTTGTTCACCAGCAGCGGCGTTTGCTCTACTGCTATCCGCATGTACATCTCAATGTTCGGAGAAAGGCCGGCGGTCAAGTCAAAAAGGTTTTCTGTGCTCCGTGTCTTTCGGCTAAACATTATGCGAGAATAGTGAGCCCGCATATGAGACGACGGTGAAACAAATGCAGTTTGCATGAATGCAATTGAACTTCCCCCGGCTATTCCCTGGTCACCAAATGACTGGGATTCAGCGCCCGGGGCGCTCAGCAACATTGCGCAAACGAGGATAAGATGCGTTTTCATTTTCGATGACACTGGAGACAGATGGCCATTCGTCCACCGCTGACTTTGACCAACGCCGGGTTTTTTCCTCCGTGCGGTTCATGGCAACTCACGCACGAGATTACGCTGCCATCGCCTTCCGTGATTGTTGCGAGCCTCACCGGATGCCGTTCCACCGGATGATTTGCTTTATACGTTTCGTGGCAACCGACACACAAATTGAACGTCCGAGTTTTGAGCAGGTGGTCATCTTCAGTGCTATGCGGCGAATGGCATGTCATACATTCGCCCGCAACAGGATGAATTACTGATGATGACTCAACAGCCTCTTTTTTCTCAACGTGACATTCAAAGCACCCATCGGGAACCGGACGAGCTTCCATTGCCGCCTTCTCAACGGACCAGGAGTGACAAGTTGCACACTCTGCCATTTCCACAGGTGCGTGTTTACGGGAGCCGGCGCCGATCATCTTATGGCAACTCGAGCAGTCGGCTGTCATCGCCTTCGCGTCAGTTCCGCTGGGAAGCCCTTCATGGCACTCTACGCAATACTTTTCCAGCGAAGAGTTATGGAACTGCCGGGAAGGGGGAGCCCCCGAACCATCAAGTGCATACCGTGTCAGATACATTCCAGCCGACGACGGTTTCGCAACCGGTGTGAAGAAGATTGTGTTTTTCCCGGGAATCAGACGAATGTGGATCTTAAAAAGAGAATATGCATCATTGCCGGGGTCGTCAAACGATGTTGTGACGACAGTATCTTTCCACCCCACTACATCAAGCAACACTCCCGTTGCATTTCCGAGCTTCACTTTCTTCACCAACTCTGCAAATACAGGTTGTTGCCAGAACTTTCGCATCGACATTGAGTCGGAGCGGCTGTAAATCAAAGTGTCGGGTCTGAAGAGTCCTTCGGAGTATGAAAACGAAATCAGCATATGCTCGATAGTCATCTCCCCACCAACCGTCTGCAAAAGCTCTTTCAAAAACCCTTCCTTCTCCGCTTTCGATGTGATGGGAATGAACTTCTCTTTTTGCCACTGGGTGGAGACAATCAGCTCGGAGCCGGCCTCTTTTGCCATTGACACAAGGAGTATCTTGGCCGGGTCGAGGCTGACAGAGTCAGCCTGAGAAGGAACCAGCAGAACCACATCTTCCTTCTGCCGATCACCCATGGTAAGCAGGCAGATGATTGTAAGAAGTACTGATTTGACAATTGGGCGGTACATAATATTCTCGTTACCTAGTGGTGTTGAATTCTTATGCACTCACAGTGCCAAACTCGCCGGGATGTAAATTGTTTTGCAATACAGAGTTAGGCTTAAGACAGCGTGGAATTTTTCTCAATTGTGCGAAAATGGGTCCATGCTGTGCGAAATGACGCACTGGTCACCGGTACTGCAGCTCTTGGAGAGAGGGGGGTGCGAGTGATGGACTGGCGCTAGTTTGGACGCTTCTCATGTTCCCTTGCCAGTATTTAAGCAATGTGCTGCGCAGCCTCAACTGCGCAGCACACTTACAGCCAGATTTTTACAACTATTACTTCTTATGGCAGGCAACGCACATCTTGCCATCAACGGTTGTGCCTGTGTTCATCTTCGTGTCGGTCTTATGCGGATTATGGCACGATGAGCACTGGACCTTTCCATTAAAGAGGCGGCCAACCTTTTCAGTACCATCATCGAACACATACTTTGCATTCTGTTTCACGTACAGGCCATCGTCCAGTGCCTGTGCCGCATCGTAGTCAAAATTAATCGGGTGTGTATGCGTCAAGGTGTTGCCGTACTTTGTTCCGCCGATGAGCCTCTGGTTGTCCAGAACATGTCTGGTTTCATACGGAGTCCAGGATGTGCTTCCGGCATATGGACGTTTCTCGTACGCTGCAGCGGTCCACAGTGCTGAACCATCATGGCAACTGAGGCACATATTTGACTCATTTTTGTTCTGGCCGCCCGTCGGGTCGCTGGGATCTACCGGTGTTGCCTCAAGCGTTGCGCTGGCATAGACACCCCAACCCTGGCTCACTTTCGCTTTCCTTGCCCACAACGGGGTAGGAATACCGTTGGTCGGCACGTGAGGTGTATGGCAGTACGAGCACAATCGATCAGACGCGCCTGCAATCGAGTCGCGGGTTGTCTTCGTTGTGGTAACACGGAAATCGTGTTTTGTGTTTAACATGTTTGCCGTTCCCTGCGTCTGTGAATACACAAACGAGGAGGTTATCAGTAATGCCAGAGCTAACACTAGTAGTTGTTTCATAACTGCTCTCCTTTGATATAGCTTGTTTGCCTCTTGTGTTGATAAGCAACCTTTCCTCATGAGGCTTGAGAGGAATTGATGGGTGAGACCTACTTGTATGGTTTGCTTATGCACCCAGAGTGCCAAACTTGAATGCCTTCAATTTCATCTATTTGGCAGGATTAGGCCACGGATGTTCATTGGCTTGGCCCCAGCTGGGTGAAATAACGCAGGTATTGGGTGAGTTGCCCCACTCACAATGACATCATGCATGGGTGAATTGGGAAACCATCGCTGCGAGGGCCTGGAGATTGAAGGGCTTTTCCAGAACATAATCAACGATATCTCCGGTGCTTTGTATGCGCGCAACCTCGTCCGCAAGGGCGGTCATCACAATTACAGCGGAATCAGGCGAGAGGGTCTTTGCTGCAGATGCTACTTCACATCCATCCAGATGCGGGAGTTTTATGTCGGTAATGACAACATCAAATCGATGAGCGGAAAGCTCTTCGATTGCCTTCTCTCCCGAATCCACAAGGGTAGCCGAGAATCCCGCCTTGGCCAGAGTGTTGAGGATCGACCAGCCGATGAGTTTTTCATCCTCGACGATTAATACAGTGCCCCGATTCCCTTCGGGAATCGACGAATGACTGGCTGAATGTAGTTCGGGGGGATTCATAATTCCCTTCTGCTGTACTTTCAAGTGCAATTGTAATGCCAGTTGGATTTGTTATAAAGCAGTACGTTTTGGGGGATCTTGATTTGGTGGATTGATCTTACGGCGCTTGCGGGACGGTATTTGCGGCGGGGCTTGGGTGAAATAACCCAGAGCTCACATATACAGGGAATTACAGTGGAAGGAGCCCGTGCTTTTTCATCCGGTAGCGCAGAGTATCGCGGGTTATCTTAAGAAGTTTGGCGGCGTGAGACTGATTGTTCCCTGTTTTCGCCAGGGCGCTCATCAGCGCCTCTCTCTCGAGGTCAGAGAGGGAAAAGTCGGTGGCTCCAGGTTCAATCCCCGGGTTCGCAACAACCGTATTCCGCCGTTGCGGATTGGCAAACTGGGTTGGATCAATCGTGAGTTCTTCACCATCACCCAGGAGCACTGCTCTTTCCAGGAGGTTTCTTAACTCACGAACGTTCCCGGGCCATGAATATGCCTGAAGGGCTTCAGAAGTGCTTGCCGAGAACCCGACAAACTGTTTGTGAAACTTGGAATTGAATTCCTGCAGGAAACAATCCGC
>CAZWIN010000022.1:0-282 GCA_964633855.1 uncultured Chitinophagales bacterium | reverse complement strand
CATGAGGACATCCCTTCCACGCTCACGTAACGGAGGTACGGTAATATTGGCAACATTCAGTCTGTAGTACAGATCTTCACGGAAATGACCTTCCGCGACGCGTAACGACAGGGCTTGGTTTGTCGCAGCAAGCACGCGCACATTTACGGTAATATCATTGTCACCACCTACCCGACGGAACGACTTCTGCTCGAGCACACGCAAGAGCCTGACCTGCACGCGAAGGGAGGCATCACCGATTTCATCGAGGAAAATCGTGCCGCCATCGGCAAGCTCAAAGAT
>CAZWIN010000021.1:0-16657 GCA_964633855.1 uncultured Chitinophagales bacterium | reverse complement strand
AGCTTGTACCGCGGTAATCGTCGCTTGACTGCATAGAGCACGGTACCGAGCATCAGCAGTGATGCAACAATCCCGTATGAAAGTCCCCACCAGTTGCCCGCGTTGACTTCAGAAAAGAGAACGTTCGCCAGATAGATCAGAAGACAGGCACCGGTTGACATCAGAAATGCCGTCAACCAACGCGCGTCCTGTACCCATTTGTCCAAATGTAACTTCTTCAGCATATCACACCGATTGAGACATCAGCTTTTTGAACTCCTGCAGGTCGCCGACCCGAACCGCACATCCGTGGGGACAACTTCTCACACAGGCGGGGCCCTGTGAATCCGTATAACAGAGATCGCACTTTGTTGCCAGTTGTTTTTCCTTCCCGCGAAGGCCCTCCGGTATCATGTCGGCGGGCCACTGCTCTCCTGTATTAAACATGGTTATGGCATCATACGGACAATTATTCGAGCAGGTAGAACATCCGATGCACAACTTATCATCAATGGCAACAACATCACCGACATCCGTACGCCGGATTGCTCCTGTCGGGCAACCGACAAGGCAGACGGGGTCTTCACAATGATAGCATGCCCGTGTGACGAGGAAATTCCCCACCTTGTCCCCTTCCCTGACAAATCTTGGTATTCCTCCGTGTGTCTCCGCGCAACCGCGCACGCAGTCATCACAACGGGTGCAGACGCTCAGGTCAATCATCAGAATACTTTTGCCCTCGACCAAGCCCTTGTTCAACGCTGTGTCAATAAACTCCGATTGGCGGACAACCCTCCTGCTGTATCCCGATTCTTTGAGGCGGCTCACAACAGAATCCCAAAGCAACGCTTCCATTGCGGGGTATTGATCAAGCAGACGGCGGAAGTCCTTTCGGGAGATCTTCACGAGCTCCGAGTATTCTTTTGATGATGCCGTATGGATCCAACCCGGCATCCCTTCAATCAGCATTTCAGCATCGCCGAATATGCTTCCCTTTGGCAAATACGAAACGACAATATTGCCTTCTCCCATTTTTTGGGAGAGTTTGATGAATCCGGAGCGGACAAGATAGAGCGCATCCGGTTGTTCGCCTTCACGCGTAATCACCTCATCCGGTTCACATGAGACCAATTCCACATCCCGGACAAGTGACTGGATGAACTCATCACCCAAACCGCTGAATAACGGCGTGGTTTTCAACTGTGTGAACAGGGAGCGTTCACGATACAGGGCATCCAGCTTGCTTTTCAGAGTATTGGAGCGTTTGCGCATAATCCGCAACGCCGCCACACGAATCTGAAGCAGTTCACAGTCGGAAGATGTTTTTACCGTTACCGACTGCGGCCATCCTTTCGATTCACGGAGCTCGCCAACAAATTCGCCTGCCCCGAGGCGTGTTATACCATCAGAGGGAAGATTGAAATCAATTGATGAGAGGAACGTAATTGCCCTGGAACTACCTGTCTGCTTTGCTCCCTGGCTTTGAAAAACGGTTCGCGAGCCCTCCGTCCGAGGTTTTGCCGCGCCGGCACCGACCATCATTGTACGCGCTCTGTTGAAGATTGGCTGCTCTGTCCCCGTCTTCATTTTTTGGAACGAAACTTCCAATTCACCTGAAACTACATAGAAGGCGATGTCAAGATAACTCCCCTCCTCGAACAGCACACTCCCCTTTTTCCACCGTGCGATAGAAACATCCGGGCTGATCTTTTCAAGAAACTTGTCGTCAAACTCCTGGAAAACGGGATAACGTTTCAACACTTCGGGAGTCGGTTTCTCGGAAATTTCAATAATGCCGGTCGAACCGCCGAATGAAGTCCAGCGATCTTTATATTGTTCCAACCGTTTTATTTGTGTCTTGCTCAGGTCCATCACTATCGTGTTTTTTGATACAGAAGTTCAAGCCGTTGTTTCATTAAGAGCAACAATGTATCAAGCCTTGTGCTGTCAGTAATCATAGGAAATGGCGGCAACTCAACTACTCCAACCGATACCGGCATGGCCGTGGGGTCTGCGGCAGGAGGAGTCGGAGGAGGCGGAGGCCTGCGTGTAGGCCTTGGCATTTCCTGTTGCGGAGTCGGTGGCGCAGCATTCTCAGCAGCAGGCGTTTCCGGAGTTTCAGCAACAACAACTTCCGTTTTTTTCGGTCTGACTGTTTCCTTGGGTGCAGGCGGGGGAGAAATCTTCACTACCCCACCGGGGCTCTTTGCCTTTTTTGCATCTTCAAACCGTTGTTTAACGAGGTCATCATCACCGGGGGCACGCTTCCAATGCTTTGCCACCTTCTTGAGGCTTGAGACATAGTTAAACTTCTCGCCCATGGAATGCCCGGCCGCAAGGGTTTTTTGATCGGTAATGTAATGACATCGCACACAGGCAGTTGCAACCACTTTTTTATCCCTCTTGAAATCGCTCATCCCGGCAGCAACCCCCTTGACATACCCCGGGCGGGCAGCACCACCGCCAGACCCTTCCTGGTGAGGCTCTTTGTATCCACTGCCCGGACCGTGGCAGCTTTCGCAACTTACCCCCTCTTCCACCTCCTTGCCTTCCTTCCCCGAAATAGCCGTACCGTGACACGTCATACAAATACTGGTACCCTTGTACATATTTGCCGCACCGATACCGGCTTTCTCCGCGTACGATTCTGCTTTTTCCTGATCGTCGCTGAGTTTGTCCATAGAAGTCTTATGGGGATCATTCTTGTACCAGTTGTTCTCCGTGGCGTGACACTTTGTCTGGTCGGTTCCGCAACTGCCGGGCCCAATGGTTTGGTATTTCTGGGCATAGGATGATTGTGAAAGGAAAAGTAACGACACAACAACGTACCTCCACAATGCTGCACACATCCAGCTACGGCAGAAGTTCACCCGAGATCTCACTTACTTCCCCCGGAATATTTCACTTCACCGGCATCCGTCACAGTCCACGGCTTCCCATCTTTAAGATAGAGGTGTCGTTGTTCTTCCAATGTAAATGGCCGCGAACCAAGCCTGCCGAACACACTTACCTGGTTACCACTTTCATCAACAGCCCTGTCACGATCAAGCCCTTTGGAAACCGAGAGTGCAAGGCCGCCGGTCTTGTGTGTTGCAATGAGGCGTGGAGAAGGTTTCGGGCTGAATCCGAGATATCCCGGGGTTTCTTTTGGAGAAGTAAGTTGAATAACCCGCAATCCGTTCTTTCCGTCGGCGACATAAGCAAAGAGGGAGGAATTTGTCGAGCCGATTTTGACACCGCGTGCATCATTGATTGCGCCGTTTGCCGTGAACACTTTTTCAAGCATCATGTTTTCGGGGTTCTCGGCATCAACAATCATCAGGCCCTGGGAGCCCGCGGCAACGTAGGCATACGTTCTCGCAATGTAGATGTCGTGTGCGCTTTCCACCGGGAAGGCCTTCCCCACCATATGTGGCTTTTCGGGAACTTCAATATTCAGAACCTTTATTCCATCTTCATCACACACGAATGCGTAGCGGAATTGGACTGTAACTGCCACCGGCTTTTTGATAATGGACGCACCAACTTCCGCCACTATCGTTGGGTTCAGAGGATCGGCAATCGAGACAACAACAATACCGCGATCACAACATATGTATACATAGTTGCCGGCAATCGTGAGGTTCGTCGCACCGTTCAATGCACCGTCCGGATTGAACGTAACAGCGCGTTCGAGGAAATTGTTTCTCGGATCACCGTCAACCAGATTCATGACATCAACAAGAATCAAACCTTCATACTTGTCAGTAATGTAGGCGTAAGAATAGAGCGGGTGAATCCGCTGTTCCTGGTTTTCCGGACGGTACGTACGCCGGGTATCAACGGGCATGTTTGTAGGCAGGGCAACTGCGGTGGCGTAACGTGTTTTCACGTGGGTATCCTGTCCCAGCGGGGAAACAGGCGAGGACACTATCCTTTCAGAGAATCCCTTGTTGTCAACATTTGCAATATCGTATGCCCTGAAGCCATCTTCGCCGCACGCCGCGTAGAGATATTCGCCACGAGCCTGGAGATTCAGAATCGTGCCGCTATGATGGTACGCTTCCTGAAGCTCACGGTTTTTCTGTTCGTGCGTTTTATAATAGTCCGGATATGCGAGAGACTGCAGGTAACTCCCGATGACCGCCTGCGGCTCATCGGTTTCTGTCACGGCGACCGCTTCAAGGCCGCCATCGCCTGAAGCAACATAAGCGTATTTGCCGACAAAGTTGACAAAGTTTGTTCCCTGCAAAAGTAGTTGAGCCATCCAGGCATTGTTGTCATTCTTCTCAGAGAGATGACAGTCCGTACATGTTTTTGTTTCAGATGTCCTCACCGTATGCGCAAAATGCGGGTTGAACGCCTGACTGCTAAATCCCGGGGCCGAGATGGGCGGCTGTTGAATGTAAATCTGTTCCCTGTTCGCATTTCGTGAACTAAGAACAAGCGCGCTCGACGACCTCACGGTTGTTATCTTGTTTCCTTTTGTTGAGCCCGTCAGCCCGAGCATAAAACCATCGTCGCGGGCAACCTGCGGATTATAGGTCGTCCAATTGCGTGATTGTTCTCCTTCGAAGTGATTCATACTCTTACGCCAATTTGCCTGCTGTGGAAGATGGCAGCCAAAACAATTGGTAATCCAGGAAGTATGGCAACTCTGACATTCCATCTTCTCATAAGAATGGGCCAGCATACTCTTGTCCATTCCCTCTTTCCACAGTCCTCCACCCTTCAGCATCAAGTGGGCAGTCGCTGCTTTCTTATTGAACGCCTTCGAATCGGCCTGATGCGCATCAACAGTCTGCCTGACTTCCCATGAAAGCGTATCAACAACCACGGAACGTTGGGTAATCACTTTCCCGCGCTTCCGGAATCTCTTCTCCTTCCACGGAGTGTATAAATCCTCAAGAACTTTTCCGCCTGTCTGTGCTGCAAGGCCGGACGTTCGAAGTGTGGGGCGGTCCGTTAGGGAGCCATGACAATCCACGCATTGCACCTCAACAGCGTTGTGAAATTCTCCATAGAGCTTACCATTTCCGTGAGCATCCTGACTGAAGTGGCAGTCAACGCAGTGCATTCCTTTTTCGAGGTGAATATCCTTCAAGTGTACGGCCTTCTGTGCATTGCGACTGCCCGTGCTTACGGACGGACCAGTTTTGTAGGTTGGAACAACACCATCGAATTTGTCCGGAGCATCCCACGGAATGATATTGCCATCTTTATCCAGAAGATTCCCTTTGCGATCTTTTTTGAAGACCGCACGGAATATCCATCCATGGCCGTGGTAATCCGAGAACTGAGTCTGTTGCAGCTGCGGATTTCGCTCACTGACTCCTGCCAGAAACTCCGGGTCTCCCCAGTTTCCCCTCAGCACTGCCTCTTCAGGGTTTCTTGAGAGCAATGCAAATGCTTCAGCAGAGGTAGGGTATTTTTGTTCCTTCGGATACATTTGCTCGCCATCCGCTTCATAATCCCAAAGCTGGTATCCCAGATAGGTGTTCACAAATGAGTTGGGTTGGTGCATGTGACAGACCATGCACTGGCTTGAAGGGATAGACTTCGTGAACCTGTGTTTAATGGGATGTCCTGATTCCATCCTGGAAATGGCGGTATCAGCGGAGTAGCTTCGCCCGCGGTTGCCGTACATGGCATAGGGGCCTGAATTAAACAGAGAACGGTCATTGGCATACACTACATGACACGCCGTACAGCCGCTTGAGCGATAGTCGCCAGGCTGATCATTTGTCCCGAGAAACGAGAGGTGCGGATCGTTGAGGCGGGTCTTGTGGATATTCAGAACAGGTGAACTGATTCTGAGTTCAGTGCCAAGGCCGCGTGAACTCGTCTTCATATCCGGCTTGCCGGGCTCACTGAACGGGTTCGGAATTCCGATCTCCGAGGGATTTGCGCGTGAGTCTTTGCCGCCGCGTTCAAATGCCCTGCGGCAGCGGAACGAGAAACGGAAGCACACCCTTCTTCTTTTCCTCGTCTGTCGGCGCCGGAACCGTGTTCACCTGTTGAGCAACACCGTTCATTCCGTAACTCTCACCGAGGATGTAATTCTTTGTCGAGACAATCCCATTGTTGTATGCCGCCCCTCCCCAGAGCAACGAGGACGTGGTCATCATGCTTTTCTTTACGTTGGTGACAATCCTGTTTTCGGGATTGTTATGGCATGAACCACATGCTCTATCGGCAACACGAAGGTCTCCGGGATTAACAAATTGTATGTAGTCCGGATCCTCAACATTCAGCAATGTGTATGACCGTTCGGGATTAGCAGAGGTTTTCCACTTGTCAGCATAACGTGACTTGACATGCGCGGTCTCTTTGATTGTTACATCAGCGTTTCCACCGTGACAATCAACGCAGCCGAGTTTGATTGCCGGGTCCTCGTGCATGGACTCGATACCACCGTGACAGGTCAGGCACCCTTTGCTCTTTCGCAGGGCGTCCTCCGGGCTTTGCCTCATGAGATCAACAGGCTGTCCAAACAAGGGGAAAGTACCTGTCGAAAATATCATCGACAGCGCAAAAAAGGAAATCCGGATCGAAAATCGCTTCACTCTATGTTCTCCGGTATCAGAAAGTCAGGACAAGGGATCCAAAGGATGAAAACTGCAAATCGGAAGTCTGATAAATATCTTTGAAACCATCAAGCGGTGAAAGCGCCGCCATGCTGAAAGCAAAGATTGCGTTGTTGTTCAGGAACGGGCGCCAGAGAATCCCCAAACTGCAATCAATTCCAATTTGCTTGTGAATAGCCGGTTGATTCAGAAAAAGCTGCAATACTGCCGTATCAACAAAACGAAGGTAATTGACATTAATGATCGCTTTGATTTTTTGGCTGACTTCCGCGTCGTACCCGACATTCACAAGCCAGAGACCGGGATTCACGAAATTTGCCTGACCTTCCGTCTTGCTGCTACGCAGTGTCGGCAGGAGGCTGAGCTTTTGCACAAGGCCGACTCCCTGCAGGCCCAGCCGCTGCGAATTCCAATAACTAAACGCGCCACCGGCAAATGCGGGTTGATCCAGAATCGCATCGAATCCTTCTCCGGTATCATCCATCGGATCGGAATCTCCCGAAGCATACAGCCCGGAAATTTTAAAGCGCATCCAATCTTTATCAACCGAAAGTTCCACAGCCGCCATCCGAGCGTTGATATCAATTTTCCGGGCTGCAAGAGAATTGAAATCATCGCTGCCGAATACCTGATAAAAGGCATGCGTGATGTTCAACTCGCCGAAATGCCCGTCTCCCGTCCATCCGAGATAGTATGCATTGATCTCATGCGGTTTCACGTTGCCCACAACCGAAGGACGTACGGGAAATCCGTTTTCATCAAAATGGGTCGTCGGTTTGTCATGGTTCATATGAAAACTGAACTGGGTGGTGTGCCCCAAGGCGAAAAGATCCTGCCAGTACAGGTTCGCAATGAACACGTCCTGTTCCCTGTCATCAAATACCGTATTAAGCTCGCTGTTGGTTTCCTTCTCGAGCAGCGGAAGGAAAATACAATTGTATTGTATCCGGTTTGAAGCGGCATTCCCGAACAGCCGCGCACCGAGGTTGTAATCACTGAAAATAAATCCCCGGAAGTCGCTTGCAAAACGCTGAATTCCGAGCTTCAGTGATATGAAATCATAGCGATCCGAAATATCAAAGAGATGTTTCTCAAAAGAGAGTTCCTGGAAAGCAACATGGTCATCTCTCCTGTTATCTCCTTTCCGCACATTAATGTTGACGCCATTGTTCTCTTTTGTATTAACATAATTGAGATTGAAAAACACTGCGGCCTTCAGCTCCCAATCACGCGGGCGGAATGCAACATCGCCATGATACAACTCGAGAGAGACTTTCACATTCTCATTCACAACGAGCCGTTCCCCTTCACCAAAAAAATCCTGGCTCAACGGACGGGCTGTACTGACTCCACCTGGCGTCGGAACCCGCACATACTCCACAAGATTGTCGAGTGTTGCAGTGAAGACAAAGAAGTTATTCTGCCCGAAGATCGGGAAATCACCCTTCAACGTGTTTTGATTGTAGGGATCGTACCAGTGCGTCTCACTGTAAAGTTCGTACGGAGGAGGTTTGATACTCCACCTATCCGGCATCGGGACAAAATCCTGAAGCGTGTCTTCCTTCACCGGAAGAGCATCGGCCGGGAGAGATGCAGTGGAATCCTGGGCTTTGGCTACAAGAAAGGTAACACATGACAGCACAAACACATATATGAAACGCCGGGGGATTGTCGTCATGACGGTTTATCGCTCCGGCTGTCTGGGGAATTTTATGTATGGCAACCGGACACCACGGTAGATCACCTGATCGCATCGGAATCCTGCCGGGGCTTCAAATCCAACTGTCCCCGCATATGTAATGAGATCATCCTGGTCAACGCCGTCGCCGCTCACGCCAATTGCTCCGACCAATTCATTACCTTTATAGAGAGGTATGCCGCCGGGAAAAATGGTGATGCCGTTTCCATACGCCGGCAACCCTGCTTCACCCAGCAGTCTTTGCTGATATGCGAAGCCCGGCCCTTCAAACAGCGGCCCCGGCTCTACTGATTGGCCAAGACTATCACGGTCAATTCCGGGAGGATAATAATCCTGAGCAAGAAATCCTACTGCTCGCGCAGTCATCGCCAATCCGGCGCCTGAGGGCAAACCAAGAATAGTCCTTATTCGCCGGCCGAATTCAACATTGTTCGGGTCGCTGAATGCAAGCACTGTCCTCGCTTTTTGCACGGAGACATCAAAGCTGAAGATGGTGGCTTCGGGAGTCCGCCAGACACCGAGCACAGAGCCGTCCAAATCTACCACGGCAATAAATACCTGCGCAGCGACGCCGACAGGAAGGCGAATTGCTGCGCGCGTTCTCGCTGCTTGTGAGGCTGCCTGGCTTATGATACGGCGGACTTCATTCTCGGTGAGCCTGGTTCCGGCCCGAATCCTGAAATCGTGTGAAGCGGAGTCCAGATTCACTTCACCTTCATAAGGGTATCTTGTCTGGATGGGAGCCGCTATGAGAACATCGATAGTTCCTGCTGAAGCCAAAGATGCCGTATCCCGCTGAGGAGAGGTAATGGAGTTTGCATACAAAAACCTGATACCGTCAATCAGTTGATTGTCGCCCCTTCTTCCGGGCGGAACCGCAAATTCACCACTTGCTGCACTCAATGCTATGATTTCATTCTTTGTGCTACCTGTACACGTGGCGGGCGTGAATCCCTCTTCAGCCCCAGTGATTCCTATGCCGCCGACAAGCTGACGGTTTTTGTAGATCGGTACGCCGCCTGGTTCATCGTTGAGCGCATTGCCGTTTGGTTGAATATCGGCGCCGGGGAGGCTGGAGAAACCGACACCGAACAACGGGCCTGCGGGTGTGTTCGCTATTCCAGGGGGAAAATGATTGCGTGTGATAAAACAGGCGGTCAGCGTTGTGAATGCGTGCTGGTTACTGCTGAGAAATGCAGCCGTACGCGCTTTCCTGATACTGATTTCCGAAGCCCCGGTTGTTCCGGTCATGCGGAATTGGCCGAGGATATTGCCGTCGCGGTCAGCAACCACTGCTGTAATGTTGACATTCAAATCGAGCGCACGTTGTACTGCGCGGCCGAGAAGCAGCCGGACTTCAGAGGGAGAAAGATATTCGGAGGTTTGTGGCGGCGGTTCGTCCGGAGCGTTCACCTCATCACAGCTTGGGAAAGAAAAGAGAACAGCTACCAACAGAAGAACCGACAATGCGCCAATGTACGCCCGCGGCGAATCCGTTAGACGTTGTGCCATACACATTCCTCCATCTAACCCAGCCTGGGATGGTGAAGAACAGTGAGAGAGTGCGTGTTACGACCGGTACATCTACATCATTATTATGTGTCGTTTGGAAGATTCGCCATGCGCCAGCACAATCGGAAGGATATTCTTGGAAAAAATTTGGGCGAATCGTACTCAAATTTAGAAGAGATTGGTTGAATGTCAAGGGCTGTAAAGGCAAACAAAGCCACGGCCGGAATATTCTCCGTATCTCTCCGCAGCTGCGCGAGCATATTCCGACAAGCTGTTGAATAAATACACAGCCGTCAGGAACGGATGTCCTGGGGACGTCCGATCAGAAGAAATCAGGGTATGAATTCGGATCTGTACCCGTCTTGTTTCCTACCGCAAGATCAATTTCCCGGCTTGGGCGGATTTGACCCAATACGCATATCCCGGCTTCAGCGTATCCGCACTGCTGTAGGCACCACCATACGCAAAAAACGAGGATGCAACTATCCCGGACGGAATCTGAATAATGGATGCGACAGCAACAGGAAACGAAGTCGCTCCTATCATGTTCCAACCTGCCGCTATGTCAAGTGTATCGTAGCTCCTCTCGGTCCCCCTGATGGCAACCTCCTGGGCAAGCGAAAACTTGAGCCAGTAGCCAAAACGATTCAATAATGTATCCCGGTTGACATAACCACTTGTAGAAGAGAACGCATAGGCATTCGAAATTGATGTCGGGAAAAGCGATGTCTTTCTTGGGTCAGGCACAGTGAGTGGAAGCGATACCATGTTCCAATGCTGTGAAACCCCAACGCGTGCAGTGACAAGGTTGCCAGCCATCAATCCATGAGGCCCGGAAGCTGTCGGGTTAGTGGTATGGCACACCATGCAATCACTCAACGCTCCGGCAAAACCCTGAAGGCGGATATTCTGAAGGTTATCATTCGCCTGAACCGTCGGAAGTATTGCATGCGGGCTTCCATGGCACACTGAGCACATCAATCCACCATGTCCTTTGGATTCACGATAGAGTTTGTTCGGTTCTTCGGCGTACACACTTCCGTGGCATGTTGAATTGCCGCACTTGGGTTCGTCCAACCATGGCCTACGGCCTGCATTAATTGACGATGCGACCTGCGCCATGGTACCATGGCAGTTTTGACATGTCAGCGGATTTGTTTGATTTTTCCCCATCACATCTCGCAGGCATTGAGTATTCGGGCCTGGATGGCATTTGTAACATGTCGAAACTGCACCCGAGGGAGCAATAAACTGATGCTTGTTGTGTATCCTGTATGAGAGAGATTTTGCTTCAGGGTTGCCCGGCGTTCCAAGTGCGTTTGATGCATGGCATGATGCACACAATACGGGCGTAGTGAGAGCGACACCATCGTGGCCGTTCAGGATAGACTGTTCGGAAGCGTGGCATCCCGACTGCACACATCCAATTTCATTGCTTACGGGAATCACTACATCAGTTGTGGCTATTGTGTCTCCCGTAGTTACAGTAGTTGCAACAAGATGGATACATTGATACGGCTTTTCATGCACAAGGTCATCATCAGAGAATGGTGTATTGGGAATTCCGAGTACATGGAAGCTGTTGCCGCTGGTGTCCATCACACCTGCCAACCCCTTGCCTGTAAGACCGATGTTCGGGGGCAGCGGCTGTGATAATCCAAAAAGCTGTTGCGCATACGTCCAAAAATTCGTTTTGCCAACAGAGTATGTATTTCCCGGAATCGAATACGAAACCGAAAAACCACTTGTAACAACCTGTGGCAATTGCCCTTCTGCTTTCTTGATTAATTGTGCGGAGACTGTGTTATATGGAGGGAGCACCGCCATTTTTGAAAAATCCTTGTTGGAGCAATGCATGCCAAGGTCGTTCCACCCCACCAGAACATACTCCTGCGCCGAGGCGGTAATCGAAGTGAATACAATGACAATGGAAAGAACACGTTGAAAGTAGTGCATAGTGCACCTTTCGGTTTGTGCAAAAGATGGGAGTGTCAAAAAACGAGGATGTACAACTATAACCCAATAATCCCGCACCGGGAGATGCATGCAGGAATCATACTAGACGACCCTATTCGCCCCGGAAAGGTATCCGGCGTCGTGTTCCCCGCGAAGCAAATTATCAGTTGCTGGAAGCGAGCAGTTCCTTTTCGACGGCCTCCTTCAGTGCTTCCTTAGGCAATGCGCCTACTGCCATTTTCGGCTGGCCTTGCACAGGTACAAACAGAATCGAGGGGATGCTTCTGATACCGAACGCGGCAGCGACTTCCTGCTCTTCATCCGTATTCAACTTGTAGAAGTTTACCTTTCCAGAATATTCCCGGGAGAGCTCATCAATAACGGGGCCAACGGCCCTGCATGGGCCACACCACGGCGCCCAGAAATCAACCACTGCAGGAAGAGCCCCCTCAAACTTCCAGTCCTTGTTCTTCTCGTAATTGAACACCTTGCTCAGGAAAAGTTCTTTTGTCAGATGCTCGGCCATACTCTTCTCTTTCGTGTTGTGTGTCTCTGATTTATCAAACAGCTGCAAAAACCCGATCCAGTCGTTGTTTCACCTCGACAGCAATGGAAGTAATTTCCGGATTCTTTGTCATGCCTGTCATCGTCATGGGGTCGAAAGCTGCAACAACGCTTCGCCCGTTCTTTTCATATACTACCACATTGCAGGGCAGCAACAACCCTATCTCCTCCTCAGCTTGCAGAGCCCGATGTGCAAACGGCGGATTGCACGCTCCGAGGATCTTATATTTCCTGAATTCAACATCGAGTTTTTTCTTCAACGTTTCCTGTACATCTATCACCGTTAAAATACCGAAGCCTTCCTTCCGCAGCTCTTCTGTTACTCTTTCCACAGCTGCTTCAAAGGGAATGTCAACTATTTTGGAGGATCCGTACGTCATCATCGCCTTCCACTCTCTTCTCTTTCACCATCGGACTGTCATACATCCAAGGAGCGCTCCGTACAGAGTGCTGCTCCATGGATTGTTGGTAATCAGGCATGCCCCGGACTTGCATCCCACAAACCTGTAATACAGAAATCCGCCTGCGGCACCGACGAACACAGGCAGAAGCCGTTCAGCCCAAAGCAAGATCATTTCAATCCGGAAAAATTCCATGCTGCAATACCCCCGTTCATGTTAGCGACGGTGAAGCCGATTTTTTTCAACCGCGATGCGGCTGCAATGCTTCTGTTTCCGGATTGACAGTAACAAATCACTTCCCTGTTTCTGTACTTTTCGAGCTCATCAACCCGGCGGCCAAGCTCGTGAAGCGGTATATGAATGGAACCCTTGATATTGTTTTGCGCCCGTTCAGCAGCGCTACGTACATCTAACAGTATTGCCATGCCGGGCTGCCTCATTCGTTCCAGGGCTTCCTGTGGGGAGTATACCACTACTCCCCGCAGTTGCACCTTCCGCCGGATATACAGCACCACGACTAGAGCTATCAATCCGTACAATATCAGTTGGGTTGTTGTCATGCCTCTACTCCATTCCACAGCTTCCGCCGCAACAGCCCGTTCCGCTGGTTGTGCACGACTGTGTATCGCTTCGCGAAGTTCCCGATCCAATTGCTATACTTGGGGCAGAAAGCAATCGCGTATGCCCGGACGAGGCGCAAGAGGGACAAACCACATCCTCTATAACCTCACGGACTTTATGGAACACATCATATATCGTCCCACACTCATCACACTGGTAATCGTAGATTGGCATAACACTGTATTTCTTAATATTTGTTGTTGCAGGTCTGAGGCGCTTCCACCGATTCACCGCCTGCACCGGTTCAATCGTGTCTAAAACAAACTTCTGTCATTTGGTACGATGCAACTTGCCCTCGAAAAGGGTCACGTTTCCGAACCCACCTTCTTTTCCTTTAAAGTCCAGCCGGCAAGTGTTCCGACAACAATGCCATATACAGTACTGATATAGGGATTGGATGTTATCGGACAAGTGCCACTGGTGCAACCGATAAAATAGTAGTACGCAAAACCTGCAGCACCGCCGAGCACAGCAAAAAGCCCTCTCCTGAACCAGATGCTCATCCTTGAATTTCCTTCCACTGCTTGCGAATCAGGTTTTCAAGATATGCGGAGGCAGCATGGGCCACCAACATACTCTCGCACTCATTCCGGAACGATGCACAAACTTCTTCTTTCATCTTCATTGCCTCGGCCCGGGAGGCGGCCATGCTGATCCGATACCCAACCTCCGCGCAAAATTGCCGTACTGTCTCATGCTGCACGGAATCTTCCGGATGTTTCACCATGATTTCCATTTCTATCGCCCCTCGCCAGAAGATTCTTTCCGGGTGGAGAATCTCAGAAGTTGATACAACGGACAGGAACCCACAATGCTCGTCAAAAGGAATACTGCCGAAATGACAACGAGAACTGTAGCGAGAACCCCTTGAATTTGCCCTGTCAACAGAAGCACGGCGATGACAAACACTGCCAGGATTCTGATTGTCCGATCAACTGTTCCCATGTTCTTTTTCATACAATCTCCTGCAATTAACCCCGAATGCTGCAAACTGTCTTGCAGATAGGATGACGGCTTGGGGAAAAGGGGTCAGAAAAAATTATTTCGCGGAACGGGAGGGCGGAGAGCCAGATTTCCACGCAAAATCAACTATTTTTGCCAAACGTTTGTGTACCGCGGGTGATACTTCGGGGCCGGGAGCTAACTTATACAAGGAGACGGTTTTTTGCACAGAATCCAGCAAGGCCGAACAATCCGGGCAAGCCTCGAGGTGCTTGAGTACCTCCCGGCATTTGGGAGAGCGAGGATCAGCACTGAGGTCATCACAAATGCGGAGATAGGCCTCTTTACACTTCATCGTTTCACCTTTTCTGCGAACTAATATATGGTGTCAGTTCAGCTCTGAGGAACGCACGCGCCCTGCGCAAGCGTGACTTTGTCGCTTCCCTGGAAATCCCGAGAATCTTCGCCGCCTCATCTCCCGACTTTCCTTCAAGGTCCCTCAACACAAACACCAGCCTGTACTCCACGGGTAATTTCAGCACCGCCTTATCCAAATTGGATAGAAACTCCTTTTTGATCAAAAGATCGACCGGGGTCTCATCCCATCGTGCAATTTGTCCGGCAAATGTACCGTCTTCCTTTACCGGCGGATCATCCAGCGATTCCAGAACCTCATCGAGCTTCCTCTTCCGGTGCTTCATCAGGCAATTATTCGTCACAATACTGTAGAGCCACGTGCTGAACTTTGATTTGCCATCAAACGAGGCAAGTTTTCGATACACATTGATGAATGTATCCTGGAGGGCCTCCTCTGCTTTCTCCTTATCACGACATACTTTGTACGAGAAACTATATACCGTGTCTTCATACCGGTTCACCAGCGCCGTAAAGGCCGACTTATCGCCCTTGGCAGCGGCTTTGATGAGCCTCTCGTCACTTTGTTTATTCATAGGATGAGATGAAGTTAAATTGAAAGCGGGCCAGTATACCGTACGTGACGTTCTGTAAAAATGTAGAGGAAAGAGGGGAGAGAAGCAACGCAGCGTCTCCAACCGTAGGGGCTTCATTCACGAAGCCCCCACAGAAATGTCATCATATATCATGAAGAATCATGCTGTTGCGTACAACGCTGCCTATGCTTCTTTCTCTATCTTCCCTACCATGTACCAATCCACCTTTCGAGTCAAATACATCACCAGTGCAATAACAACAAAGAGGCCGATACTTCCGAAGAGCAATGCATAATCCTCAGCCCGGAGAATGACGTACAGGAACGTGTAGAGCAATCCAACCAGCGATGAAATTATGAGAGCAAACCGTGTTGTACCGAGAACACTGCGTGAATAGCCGCCGATCAATACGACAATCGCTCCAGCCGAGATACTGTACGCAGTCGTGAATGGAATATGCTCCGAGAGCGAAAGAAGCAGGCAATAGAACAACACCAGCGCAAATCCGATAAGCGCATAGTGAACGGGATGTCCGGTTTTCTTCGCAAGAACTTCAGTCAGGAAGAATGCGAGAAACGTCAGGGCGATAAACATAATCGCGTATTTCGCGGAGCGCATCGTTTGCTGATACTCATCAACCGGTGAAATCAGTTTTACCCCGAACGCCGATTGGCTGAGCGGAATGTTTGCGCCGTCGTTCGGCATGCGCTCACTGACCCACTGCTGTGGAAAATTGCGGTTGAGATGGAGAACTTTCCACTTTGCGCTGAAGCCATCCGTCCCGATTGTTCGCTCATCGGGAAGAAACCTGCCGACAAAACTCGGCGATTTCCATGATGATGAAACCGCGACGTCCGTTTCCTTGCCAACGGGAATGAACTGGAGTTCACCGCTTCCATTCAGGTTGAGCTTCGTTGCGAATTCGTATTGAACCTGTTTGGGCGAGGCCAGCGGCGTGAAACTGATTCCAGACCCGAGTGCGTTGGCGCCGCGAACGCCCGGTTCTGCTGTAAATTCCTGTCCTCCCCATCTGACTTTGACTGGTTCTTTCACGCCTTTGAGGTCGCTAATCCCGATTGTCAACGATGCTTCATCCCAGAGCACGTCTTCTGCCTTGATGTTCAACGCCGCGAGCCCGTCCAAAGAGAATGTTCCCTGAAGTTCGGCCGCCGCGTTGTACAGAACCACTTCGTAAATACCTCTGTACCTCAGCTCCGGTGATGCGGAAGCGGCAAACCGCATTGTCACGGGCAGCAAGTTTGCATGCTCAATCAAGGTGCGGGTTTCTCCGTCTCCGCTCCGGGTTGTGTGTCTGAATGGCAAGGTCAAAATAGGCCCGGAGACTATTTGTTGTTCTCCCCATTTTTCGCTGACATCCTGTATGGCCGAATTGCGGGTTTGTTCCCTCTCGGAAACAAGTCCCATCACCAAAAACGATGGAATCATCAGCAGAACAGTCAGGCATCC
>CAZWIN010000020.1:0-16695 GCA_964633855.1 uncultured Chitinophagales bacterium | reverse complement strand
TATTTATGATTGCGGGTTTCGAATTGCCGGCTGCGAAATTGTGGTTTTCGCCAATAGACTCTGAGCCTTGAGACGGCCCCACATGCTGTTATCTCCACTGAACCCGAAACCCGGTTCTTACGGCGTTTTGAACCAGTCCGAAGCGGGCTGATAGCTCGTCCGCACGGACGATTTCTCTTTGTGTCGCTCGATGGCCAACTGTATAAGCCTGTCAAGAAGTTGGGAATACGAAAGGCCCGATGCTTCCCACAATTTGGGATACATACTGATGGAGGTAAAGCCGGGGATGGTGTTAATTTCGTTCAGGAATATTTTGCCGGACTTCTTTGTGACAAAAAAATCCACGCGCGACATGCCGGCACAATCCAGAACGCGGAACGCTTCAATTGCCAGTTTCCGCACCCGGTTCACCACGCTGCGCGGGAGTTTTGCCGGAATCACAGCCTGGGATTTCCCGTCAACATACTTGGCATCGTAATCATAAAATTCATTTGATGGAATGATTTCGCCGAGGACAGAAGCTTCGGGGTCGTCATTGCCGAGAACAGCACATTCTATCTCCCGCACTCCCGCAACACCCTGCTCGACAATCACTTTGCGGTCATAACCGGACGCGGTTTCAATCGCTGCGTGCAGTTCTTTTCTGTTGTGTGCTTTTGTAATGCCAACGCTTGAGCCGGTGTTCGCCGGCTTCACGAAGAGAGGGTAACGAAGTTTTTGTTCTGTTGCGGAGATTACTTTTTTGGCATTTCCCCTGCACTCACTCGAAAGGAACCAAATGTAGTTTACAATCGGAAGCCCGGCTTCGCTGAAGAGTTGCTTTTGCACAATCTTGTCCATTCCAAGGGAGGAGCCGAGCACTCCAGGGCCCACATAAGGAATGTTCGCCAATTCAAGAAGCCCTTGCAATGTCCCGTCCTCGCCGTATGTCCCGTGAACCACCGGGAACACAACATCAAGTTTCGGGCTTTCCGCTCCCGAGGTATCATAGGAAACAAGTGCGCGGCGGTTCGGCTCCGGGGCGAGAAAGCGTTCGGGAACGCGATCCAATCCCTTTTTGTCCTTGAGAAGCTGAACAGCGTCATCCGAACTCAACCATCGTCCCTCTTCCGTAATCCCAATGGGAACAACATCGTATTTGCTCTTATCAAGGGCGCGGATAACGGAAGAAGCCGAGACGAGGGACACTTCATGCTCGCCGGAACGGCCGCCGAAGATAACTCCGACACGTAGCTTACTCATGAGATTCCAGCAAAAAATAATGGACTGATGCTTGCCCGCCTTCTTGTTTGGCGGGGATTGGTCAAATTATCCAATACCTAGCTTTTGCAAATTTTCAATGACATACTGGCGGATTTGGGATTCGGCGATATCTGCCGCTCCTTCGTCAGGCGAACAAGCAACCTTACCCGAGAAGTCCTTGCCGTAACTTTCGAGGCTGATGGCACGCAGTTTCTCCACCTCCTCCTTTGCGAGGGCATGTGCTCCGCCCAGCATTTCAGCGATAAACATGATATGTGCCGCGTGTTCCACTTTCTCCATCTTGAAATACGCGTCTTGAAGATTACAGCAATAGGTTACCACGCCGTGGTTGGCAAGAAGAATGGCATCTGCGGTTTTCACGAACGGCTCAAGCGATGCCGCTACTTCAGAAGTTGACGGCGTTGCATATGCAGCCAGCGGTATCGCACCGAGGCCGACAATAACTTCCGGAAAAACACACTCATCAAGAGGCTTGCGTGCCGTCGCGAAGCCTGTCGCATATACGGGATGAGCATGGACAACGGCATGAATATCCGGCCTTTGCCGGTAAATGAAAAGATGCATGCCGAGTTCGGTGGAGGGCTTTCCGGTTCCACTCACCTGCTCTCCGCCAACAGTTACTTCAACAAGATCACCCTCCGCAACCATCCCTTTGTTGATGCCGGAACGTGTGGCAAGGATGTTGCCATTGGCAAGACGTATGCTCACGTTGCCATCCGTTGCCGTGACCATGCCCCGGGAATACAGGCGATGGCAAATCTCTACCAGCAGGATAGCTGTATCAGTACTGGTCATTGGTATATCGTGCCTTGTTATGCTAACACTTCCAACAGCTCATTAACGATGTGGTATTTTTGAAACGGTGGCATCATGTACGCGCCGGAGACGAGGTGCTTCGCTTCTTTCAAAAACGATTTTGAGATTTCCAACCCGACGTGCGGCCCGTGGTCACCTGCACGCTTCAATCGGTCGCGTATCTCATCTGGGATGGCCATTCAGGGAACCTCATTGTGCAAAAACTCTGCATGCTTCGTTCCCCGAAGCGGAAGTATGCCGAGCATGAAAAAAACGCGCAAGTGTTCAATACGCCTGACAAAGCGTTCAAGCGTGTTCATCTCGTAAATCGGCTGGGTGAACAGGCAGTGGGCGCCGGCATCAACCTTGCGCTCAAGCTTCTCAATCTCCCTGTCCATGTCATCGGCGACCGGGTTTGCCGCGCAGGTGATGAAGAAAGAAGTGGGGTTGTCTATCGAATTCCCCATCAGGTCGCGGCCTTCGTTCATGGAACGTGCTGCACGAATCAACCCGACAGAATCAACATCAAACACGGATGTTGCATGCGGGTAATCCCCAATGCCGGTTGGATCGCCCGTTACACAGAGGACATTCCGGATGCCCAGCGCATGCGCACCCAGGAGTTCCGCCTGCAGTCCGATCATGTTGCGGTCCCGGCACGCCAGGTGCATCATGGACTCAATGCCGACTTCACGCTGCATCATCGCGGAGATGGCAACGGGACTCATGCGCAAACGGGCCCGCGCACCGTCGGTGATATCAACCGCATCTATACCCCGCTGATTCAGGAAGCGCGCACCTTCGATGACCGTACTCATATCGAGGCCGCGCGGAATATCCAACTCAACCGATGTCATGAACTTGTTGCCGATGTTTTTTGCGAAGTTTGACCTATCATCAAAACGCGCGGCGGGTTTGGGAGTTTCCCGTATGCTCACCGCTGCTGCTTTTGCTTTAGGGGCAGGCTTGCCTACACTCAAACCGCGGATGGCCTTCGCCATCGCGGCGATGTGTGCCGGTGTTGAACCGCAGCAACCACCCACCAGCGTAACTCCTGATTCCACAAGTTCCTCGGCGTACATACCGAGATACTCGGGCGTTGTGTGGTAAATCGAGCGGCCATCAAGAAGCGTCGGGATGCCTGCTGCCGGTTGAGCGGAAAGTATCACCCCATCCTTGTGCATACTCCTGATAATGCTGAACATCCGCTGCGGGCCGACAGTGCAGTTTGCGCCGACGACATCCACGCCGCGTTCGAGGATATGCTCGACAACCTCAATGGGAAATGTCCCGGAGAGAATCGCGCCATCTTCTGCAAATGCCTTTTGCGCAACAAGGGGAATATCGGTGAGTTCTTTTGCCGCCGTGATCGCTTCGTCAAGTTCATGCACACTGACGAACGTTTCAAGCATGAGCACGTCAATCCCCGCCTTCAGCAGTACCTCGATTTGTTCCTTGAAGGCATCCTGTGCCTGCTGACGTTTGATCTTTCCGACGGGCTCCATCAACTTTCCTATCGGGCCGACGGCACCGGCGACATACACGGAATCACCTGCGGCACGGCGGGCAATTTCCACGCCCGTGCGGTTGATTTCCACAAGCTTGTCTTCAAGGTGATATTGAGAAAGCCGGAAGCGATTGGCGGAACAGGTGTTCGTTTCGATAATCTCGGAGCCTGCCTCGATATACTCGCGGTGAACACGCTCGACGATATCCGGATTTTTGATGTTCTGGATTTCGTGGGGCATCTCCTCATACTCATACAAGTCCAGAAGCGTGCCCATTGCTCCATCACAGAGTATGGGGCCCTCTTTGATACGCTCCCGAAACGGCTTCTTCATGCATTATCCTTGTAGAAAATAATAATCCCGCCAGCAATGCTGCGGGATAGGATACAAGATAGAGAATTCATTCGCGAGTTTCAAACCCATCGGCAAAAAAGCAAAACACAGATGCATTCATAAATCACTACTCGTCTGCTGTTTCTGAGCTATCTGTGTTCTCTCTTCCGAAGCAAACCTTCAATGGCCTTTTATCCATTCCTCGGCAATCTGTACTGCGTTTGTTGCAGCGCCTTTGCGAAGGTTATCCGAAACGATCCACACATTCAGGCCGTTGTGGATGGTTTCATCCCGGCGGAGCCTTCCCACAAAGACCTCATTGCGATCCCATGCAGTAATCGGCATCGGATACACATGATTATGCGGGGCATCCTGGAGGACAACACCGGGAGCGTGCTGCAGCACTTCCCGAACCTCCTCAAGCGTAAACGATTTCTCGAATTCTATATTCACAGATTCACTGTGTCCGCCGAAGACGGGAACCCTGACGCATGTCGCAGTCAGTTTGATCGTATCATCTCCCATGATTTTTTTTGTCTCGTGGATCATTTTGTATTCCTCTTTCGTATAGCCGTCATCAAAGAAGATATCCACATGGGGAAGAACATTGAAGGCGATTTGATGCGGGAATTTTCTCTCCACCGTCTGTGCCCGGGCTACCTCCTGTTCGAGCTGATGCAACGCCTTTTGCCCGGCGCCGGTTACCGACTGGTATGTTGAGACAACAACGCGCTTCGCCTTCCAACGGTCATGCAACGGCTTGAGGGCAACAACCAGCTGAATTGTGGAACAGTTCGGGTTGGCAATAATTCCCGTATGGTGGAAGATCATCTTGCGGTTCACTTCGGGAACGACCAGCGGTACAGGCTCGTCCATCCGGAAGGCGCTGCTGTTGTCAATTACCAGCGCGCCTGCACGGACAGCATGCGGTGCGAATTCCTTGCTTACTTGTGCGCCCGCGGAAAACAGCGCTATCTCAACCCCCTTGAACGATTCCGGAGTCAGTACCTCAACTGCATGGATCTTCCCTTCATAATTTACTTCTTTGCCTTGTGACCGCTCCGACGCGAGAAGCCGGAGATCGCCTATGGGGAATTTTCTTTCCTCCAGCAATTGAACCATCTTGCGGCCTACCAGTCCGGTAGCGCCGACCACTGCAACGGTATGAAGCCTCATGATCTCTTTCTCATAATTGTTCTACTCGTTCACGCTCACGAATCAGTGTGCAAATACTGCCATCAACCAGAATCTCCGCTGGCCTGGGCCTTGCATTGTAATTCGATGCAAGGACATAGCCGTATGCTCCGGTACACATCACTGCCAGGTACTCACCACGGTGCATTCGCGGCATCACACGGTCCAGCGCAAAAAAATCGCCGGTCTCACAAAGTGGCCCGACCACGTCAACACACTCCTGCTCTGCTGTTTGCACCCGTAGCGGCACAATTTGATGGTATGCCTGGTAGAGCGCTGGCCTGATCAAGTCATTCATTCCACCGTCAACAACGAGAAACACTTTCTCTTCCGTCTCTTTCCGGTAAAGCACTTTCGACAGTAGCACACCGGCGTGCGCCATGATTGACCTCCCGGGTTGAATCGAGATCGAACAGCCGGATTGCCTGAGCAGTGGAATGACCGACTTCACAACATTTGCCGCCGAAAGATTCTCCTCGTCGGAATTCTCTTTCGGAATCAACGGATGCCGGACATAACCATGGTATTGTACGCCAAATCCACCCCCAAAATCAATATGCCGGAGAGGAATCCCCTGTTTCTTCAAATCAGCAACAAGCTCCACCACTTTCTGGGCTGCAATCATGAATGTCTGTGAATTTACGATTTGCGAACCAAGATGGCTGTGGATTCCCCATACTTCGATGTTCCGCATCTCCATCGCTCTTCGTAAAACGGGCAGTGCCTGAGTCCCTGCGATGCCAAACTTGTTCTGTCGTACACTCGTTGTGATGTATGCGTGTGTACCGGCTTCAATATCAAGATTCAGGCGCGGGAGAACACGCGCTTTTTTGCCAAGGCTCCCCGCAATTCCGTTCAGCACCTCCATTTCTTCAAGCGATTCAACATTGAACGCCTGGATGCCCACCTCCAACGCACGCGCCATCTCGTCATCCCTTTTCCCCACGCCGCTGAACGTAATCTTCTCCGGAAGAAATCCTGCCGCAAGCGCAAGGTGAAGTTCTCCGAGAGAAGCTACATCGGCGCCGAGGCCTTGCTGCGCAATGAGCGCGAGCAGGCAAACATTGCTGTTCGCTTTGACAGCATAAAAAGTCAGGTGCTCGTATCCACCGAAGGCATCTTCAAGGTGACGGCAATGATCAATTATGGATTGTTTGCTATACACATACAGCGGCGTCCCGAATTCGCGGGTAACCTCCTGAAGTGTCAGGCCTTCACATACAAGCTCATCGCCGATATAGTTGAATTCGTACACTTTCTCCCTGCGCGGTTACACGAACATATCCATCAAGGACTTGAAGGGGGCGAACATTGTTTTGAGTATTGTCCGGAAGAACGAATTGAATAGGGGAACGCGCATCAGCACGATAATCGCAATGATACCCCAAAAACCTATGCGTTGATATTGCCGTGCTGCGCCGGGCGGCAGCAAAGCGGCAAGCACATGGCTTCCATCCAGCGGCGGAACCGGAATCAAATTGAAAACTGCAAGAACGATATTCAGATACACGCCGCTGTAGAACATGTTGATAAGAAAGTGGTGGAGCTGCACAATAAGGCGGGAGTCGGCAGCAACAGCAAACCTGCCCATTCCTTCAAGAATAATCACGGCCGTACTACAGAGCAATGCCAGAAAGATGTTGGAAAGCGGGCCGATCGCAGCAACAAGCATATCATCCCTGCGGGGTTGACTGAAGTTTGCCGGATTTACCGGTACCGGTTTTGCCCACGCAATAAAGACGGTCCCCGCAGAGATGAGGGAAAGAAGGGGGATAATGACGGAACCGAAAAGATCAATATGAGGAATAGGGTTGAGTGTAAGCCTGCCCAGATCGCGTGCTGTTGGATCACCAAGTTTCCATGCAAGATAGCCGTGCGAAACCTCGTGGATGACAACAGAGAAGAGTAGGATGGGAAAAAGAAACAACTGGTCTGACATCGGCTACGACGCTTCCGAAATATCGCGCCGGGCAACATTCTTATTCACCGTCTGGAATGAAAAATAGCGCGCGGGGTCGGGGAAAAATCCTTCGGGATGAAATGACCCTGTTGCCGGATGTTGCCGGTACTTGCCACGATACTCATGGTGGACAATTTTTGCAAGCATGCCGGCCAACGCATCCACATCCTCATCGTTTGTGTAGCACCCGAAACTTGCCCGGACCATGCCGGGAAATGTTGAAGCCCCGGTTTCAACAACACCACACCCCGAATCTTTGCCGGCCTCCTCACTGATGTTGAGAAGCTTCTTCACGTACGGCTGCGCGCAGAAATATCCGTTGCGAACACCGATACCTCCCTCTGCACCGAGGATTGCCCCGACAAGTCCGGGATGCATGCCCTCAACATTGAACGCAAGCACACCCACTTTGTCTTCGATGTCTTCCGTCGGCCCGTAAAATACCAAACCGGGGATATTTTTCAGAAGCCCGTAGGCACGGGTGAGCAGTGTATGTTCATGAGCGGCGATGTTTTCCATCCCGACTTCCTGCATTACGGCAATTGCCTCGGCGAGCGCGATACCGCCAACAACATTGGGACTCCCTGCCTCGTCCTTGTGTGGCGGCTCATTCCATTCCACCGAATCCAGTGTGACAATAGCCGCAACCCCGCCGCCCACTGTATCGGGTTCACCGCCTTCAAAGAATTTCGTCGGGCCCATGAGCACGCCGGTGCCAAACGGCGCATACATTTTGTGCGCAGAGAAAGCAAGAAAATCAATGTGCCGTGGATCGCCATTGGGAAGCACATCCACCGGGCGATGAGGAACGAGCTGGGCGGCATCAACAAATATCTGCGCACCGGCCGCGTGCACCCATTCTGCTATCTGATGAATAGGCTCGCAAATTCCTGTAATATTCGAGGCACCGGTAACAGCCACCAGCCTCACACGGCCCCTGTACTGCAAGAGGGCCCGCTGCAACGCATCCAAATCAAGATATCCCAGTTCTTTGACAGGAACATGCACCACCTGTGCATGCTTCCTCCATGGCAGGTCATTCGAGTGATGTTCCATCCCCGTTGCGATAACAACATCATCCCTGGAAAACTGAAACCGGTGTGCAAGTTTGTTGGTGCATTCAGTGGTATTTTTGGTGAAGATGATCTGGTTGACGCTGGTGTCGGCGCCGAGAAACCGCGCAACAATATCATGAGCGCGGTCATACGCCTCTGTAGCAACCATGGACTTGAAGCCCGTCCCGCGATGCACACCGGAGTACCAGGGAAGAAACTCTTCAATGCACCGCAACACTCGTCGAAACGTTGGCGTGCTGGCGCCGTTATCGAGAAACACATACCGTTTCTCGCTGCCGTCCAATAACGGCACAAGTGTATCAATACCAACAATCTCGTTCCTCAGATCGGCGACGGTCAAACGCGAAGTACCCTGCTGCGTCCGCATGGATATTAACTCATTATGTGTAATTGTGTGAACATGTTCAGCTACCCGCGGGGATGAAACGTCCGGTGAACTTCCTTCAAATACTCCCTGTCAACATGGGTGTAAATCTGTGTTGTCGCAATATCCGCATGGCCGAGCATTTCCTGTACAGAACGAAGGTCGGCTCCTCCCTCAAGCAGGTGTGTTGCAAATGAGTGGCGAAATGTATGAGGATGAACTTCCTTCGTGATGCCCGCTTTTTGTGTGCAACTCTGGACAATATTCCAGACGGACATCCGCGATAACGGCGTTCCCCGGACATTAAGAAAGAGAGCGTCTTCCGACCGGTTGTGGCGCTGGAGAAATACGCGGCACTCTT
This sequence comes from uncultured Chitinophagales bacterium, assembly GCA_964633855.1. Lineage (GTDB taxonomy): Bacteria > Bacteroidota > Ignavibacteria > UBA10030 > UBA6906 > CAZWIN01. The sequence continues at coordinate 7,841 of CAZWIN010000020.1, read as the reverse complement.
TCTTGTACCGCTCAACCCATCGCAGGGCAGACCCTCCAATAGGAACAATCCGTTCCTTCGACCCTTTTCCAAATACCCGGAGAATTCCCTCAGTCGGAAACACATTCGATTGCTTGAGTGCAACAACTTCCGACACTCTCAGGCCCGATGCATACATCACCTCCAGCATTGCACGGTCTCTGACCCATAGACATTTCTTGTCAGCTGGGGAGGCTTGGGGTTGCTGCAAAATGGCATTGATCTCGCTCTGGTTGAGAACCCCGGGAAGTGCGCGGCGCACCTTCGGCATCTCCATGTTCTCTGCCGGGTTTGTTCTCACAATGCCGTCACCCATCAGGAATTTGTGAAAACTCTTGATGGCGGAACACGATCGAGTGATTGACCGTGGCGAAAGGCCAGCTTCGCGCAATGAGGCAACATATTGCGCAATTTGTTGCCCGGTCACCGAATCAAGGCTTCTGAACTTCCTCTTGTCAAGAAACTCAAGATAGCGGGAAATGTCAAGAGTATACGCAGCGATGGTATTCCTTGAGGCATTCTTCTCCAGTGCGAGAAAATTCAGGAATTGATCTTTGTGTTGCCTCATGCCCCATCCTCCCCGGCAGGCTTTTCTTCATTCCCTGTTGAGGCTATTTCTTCCCTTCGTCTTGGCGCTCTCGGCTTTTTTTCCGGCTCCGGATATCTTACGCGGCCGTGATATGTTCCCACGAGCACACCGAGAAATGCCGCCTTGATCTTTGTCAGGTCTTTCAATGTCAACGGACACTCATCAAGCTCACCCTCTTCAAAACGCTTTTTCACAAGTTCGTCAATCAGGGCTTCCAGTCGTTGCGGCGATGGATCATCCAGTGTACGCACGGATGCCTCAATCGCGTCGGCAAGCATAAGAATGCCCGTCTCCTTTGTTTGGGGCTTCGGCCCCGCATAACGGTAATCCTGTTCATTGATCTCTTCAATCTTTGTCTCATCCCCGGAATGTTCCGCAAGCCGGAGCGCTTTCTGGTAAAAATACTCCATCCGCGTTGTTCCGTGGTGCATGGGAATAAACTCGACCACTTCTTCAGGAAGCTTGTTTTCACGGGCAAGCGCCATCCCCTCCTTCACGTGCGCGGAAATGATAAGCGAGCTCATCCGCGGCGCGAGTTTATCATGCCTGTTACGGGTCCCCTTTTGGTTCTCTACAAAGTATGCCGGCTTTTTGATTTTTCCTATGTCATGAAAAAAGGCACCTGCGCGCGCCAGCACTGCATTGCCGTCAACTGACAGCGCAGCAGCCTCGGCCATACCAGCCATATTCATACTATGATGATATGTCCCGGGTGCCTTCTCGGCCAACTTGCGGATAAGCGGATGGTTGAAATGCGCAAGTTCCATAAGAGTAAGGTCCGTTGTAACGTGAAATAACCGTTCGGCGATAATCAACAATCCATACGTAAGAACAGCGGAGACGATTGCATTAGTCAGCGCGAGCGCCAATTCTTCGGACAACGTCCCCACAGGCGCGTACCGTTCCAAGCCGAGGGCCAGAATAACCAACGCATATCCGAGAAAAATAAAGCCAATGGAGCGGAAAATCTGCGTGCGGTTTTTCAAGTCACGCGCTGTGTACACCGAGAGGGAACCGGCAATGAGGGGTGCAAGGGCAACAGAATAATCATTGCCGCGAATACCGGCGACAAGAAGCGCGATGACCACAGTCCCGTAAAACCCCACGCGGGAATCAAACACAATAGTCAGCAGCATGGAAGCCGCCGGAACAAGGATCAGGAATTCGAGCGGTGCATTGACGGTAATTGTGCGCGATAAGAACGCACAGACACCTTCAAACGCAATCAGCATGGCAATAAATCCCAGCCGGCGGGGGTTTCCAAATATCCGCTTCCTGAACAGGTAGAGATACGCGCCATACAACAATACCAATATGCCGACATGGAGAACGATACCCACAATCTGCCCCATCCCCCCGCTTTCAGGTATTCGGTCGGCGCGGGCTCGCCGCAGGGATTCCAGCTTCATTCTGGTTTCCGCCGATATTCGCTCGTTCTTCCTGACAATTTTCTCCCCCTCTTGAACAAACCCGAGTGTCCTCGGGACTGCATCTACAGAGGCTCGAAGCACAAGGTCGGTGGCCGACCGGTTGAAGAATATATTCGGTCTGATTACAGAGATCCCGATTTTGTATGCAAGGTTCGCTGTATCGTTATCACCATGGTACAATTCTTCCATCGCATGATGCATTTGCGTAACAATATCGTTTTTGTCGTACAGGAGCGATACGGGAAGAATTGTTTCCACTGCACCGCGTCGAAGCGCAATCTGTCCGCCTCTGATCGAATCTTTACGGCCTTCGATATATCCTGAGCCAAGATAGTCTTGAATACATTTCTCCAGTGCTGTTCTCGCGCGCTGCATATCCATACCCGCAATCAAACGGTATTCTTCCTCCGTGAAAACAACGTTGGAGAATCCTGCCGCCTGCGCTCCATCTTTTGGTTGAGCACGGGTTGCTGCGGGAATATGGCGTACCACGAGTGATAGAAGAGTATCCAGGTCCGCATGCTGATCAGTTATTGCGTTTTCGTCCCGTTCAAATACGGGGATGCTATTATCGCGCGCCTCGCGGACATCGCTTTCGTAGTCTGCTTCATCCCTGTACACGGGGAAGGAAAATGGCGCGGGAAGATCCGCACGCGTCCATACGGCTCCGACGCGATAATCCAGTTCAATGGATTCTCCACGGGGGAAAAGCAAAACCAGAAAACTGACCAGTCCCGCAGCGATAACGAGCCTTCCCCATACATCACGAATGGAGAATTGCCTGGTCAGGATGGTTCTTGTGTGTTGGCTATCTTCTTCGGCCATAAAAAGCTGTTAGTGATTATGTAAACCAAATATCGGGAGAATGAAAACGAGAAGCAACGAGATGCAAACGGGAGGGCCGCTTAAAAAAAGAGAAGCCGGGCATAGCGCACCGGCTTCTTGAGATATCGTATGACACTTCAGCTTAGTTCTTTTGGGCGCCCTGATCAATCCATGTAGCGATGATTTTGATCTCTTCCTCGGTGAGGAATTTGGCTTTCCCCTCCTGGATCTTCTTTTTCGAATTCAGCGGCATCTTTCCTCCAAACGGCGGTTCATCCCCAAGCTTTTGTACCAGAAGGCTTTCTTTGGATTTGCCGGGAATAAACGGTTCTCCGTGCTTACCTCCCATTTTCAGTAACTCGTAAGAATCCAGTGAAAGTTCACTTGGGTTGAAGTTCTCTTCAGCGTGACACGGAAGGCACTGCTTTTTGAAAATCGGCAGTACATCGTCCTTGAATGATACATTGCCGGTGCTCTTCTTTACCTGCTTCTTCGGCTTACTTTCCTGTGCCGTTGCCGAAGTAACCGCAAAAAGTAGGATCCCCACCATTACACTATACACCACAATATCCTCCCTGAATAATATGTTCACTGCTTTTTTAACCAGCTTCAACTGCAGAATGTTCCCCTCTTAAGGAATCTTGGTAATATTCACACTCACTTCGCGCTGTGGAGACGGCGAACTATCCCTGACTTTGACAAACGTCGATCCGGAAACAGAAGCAACACTGACACCGGTGATAACAAGCGTTGCCGGATTTGCGTTTGCATCGATAAACGCCGCGCTTGCATAAGCGGCATTAGGAGCCTGGGCAATAACATACGGCGGTGTACCGTTGCCGATCACAACGTTGGCGCCCTGGCTTTGCCCCACCGTCACCTGCGGTGGCGTTGCCGTCAACGGGGGAGTAAGCGAAACGGTAATGGCAATTGTTATCTCATCATCATGATACAATGCTCCGGCAACGATATCTTCCTCGCTGTGCGAGTTGCCTATAGTAACATGTGTTGTTCCACCAATCGTCACTGTTGACGGAACTGCAATAACCAGGCTCGCCGGGCTGACATTCGGATTCACGAAATTCGCCGTGGCAAGCGATGGATCCGGTGATTCGGTAATTGCATAAGGCAACACGCCGCCGCTGATTTCCACAGTCACCTGTTGTCCGGGGTTGACCTGGACACTGAGCACGCTTGCCGTGAATGCACTGACAGGCTCATCACCCATGTCCGAGCAACTTATCACAACAAATGAAACGACCAACACTACGGCGATACCTGACAGAAATTTCTGCATGACCATCGTTTGTATCCTTCTCACAAATAAAAATGAATCAGGAAATGAAACTCGTCATTCTTTACGTCGGTCGGGTCTTCCTTGAGAATGCGATACACGGGCCGCACCTCAACACCGGAAATTGGGAAGAACTCAAGTCCGATACTGTAGCGTGACATGGATCCTGTTTTCAGGTCAACATCGGGATCGTAGAAGTCATAGGCAAACTTGAGATCAAGGCCGGGCGTGACAACATAATCGGCTTCAATGTAGGTAACGAGCCCGTTCAGCGTCACTCCTGCATTTTTGTTTTTGATGAGATCCGCCTCACCAAACAGTGTCAACTGCTGGTAACTGAACGATCCGAAAGCGCCCAATAATGTTGTTCGAACGTTGTTCGCATCCTTCGTGGTAAATACATTTGCCCCGATACCAATATTGGTCTCCTCGTTTGCCTTGAACATGACATCCGCCCTGCCGAGGAACGCCTTTTTATTTCCCACGCCCACGCCAAAGCCATCTGTGGCATTGTAGATACCACCCGTGACTGAAGCCGGGCCCGGAGAGATTGCGACTTCGCCACCCGTGAGTTCCGGGCGCCCATACTCCGGGCTGAAACCCGTGTATTGACGAATGTATGCGCGGTGATCGTCCATCTTCACGCCGAAGTTGGGGACAAACTTGCCGATTTTCACATAACCCTTCTCCGGAAGAATCCCGAGCAATCCAAAAATCTCAAATCCGTTATACAACCCTTTATCCAGGTAAATGTTGACTTTCTTTGCCAGCGCAAAGTTGAAATAGACATCACCCTGCATTTGCCAGAATGAGTTGATGTTGCTGCGCGAGCCTGCCGTAGCGCCGGTATCGGGAAGCTGTTGGTAGAAAAAGAGTGTCCGGAAATCAGCCCCGACAGAAACAAAGTCCGTAAGTTTTGTCGAGAAATCATCCAGATTATACTCATCAGACCATGTAGGAACAGGAAGTTCTTCGCGGCCGTACTGGACGCCAAATGCCTGCCGCATTCCTCCTCCTGATGGATTCACATGGCATGACTGACACTTGGCGCCGGTACGGCTGGCAAAACGCGGAAGTGCCGAGGTGGACTCAACGGCTAACACAACAAACATGAAGACAGCCAGGGGAAATAAACACTTCATGTCACGACTCCTTCAGGTGGTAATTTGAACAAAATAGACAACGAGGTGTGCCAATATAGCAAGCGACTGCTACTTTTGCAACACACCTCGTTGTGTGAAAAGTTTCCGGCGGGTAAAGTCTTGTTACCGGAGAAGCAACATCCTCCCCAACTGCTTCCTTCCATTGAACTCAACACTGTAGTAATACACACCACTGGCAACATTCGTCGCATTCCAGGTTGCCATGTGTGACCCCCGTTCAAGTTGTCCGTTTATCAGCGTGGCTATTTCCTGTCCAAGCGCATTAAACACCAGCAAACGTACAATGCCTGAAGTGGGGAGGGTAAAGTGAATGGAGGTTTCCGGATTGAAGGGGTTCGGATAATTCTGCTCTACTGTTACTTCAGCAATGTTATTCTTCGACATCTTTTCACCGGTTATTACTGCCATCCCCACTGGTGCAAGGTCGAAGTCGATTCCTGACGTATCCTGAACAAGCCTGATTCGCGTGGCTGCCTCCGCTGTCGGCATGTGATTCCAATATTGTTTGTTATAGCCTTGCGCTGAAGCCGAAAGAATATATGCCCGCGTCTTAAGCCGTAGATGATAGTTGCCCAAACTATCTGTCCTCACAGACACACCACGATTACCGTGGTCATTAGACGTCGTACGGGAGACATTGTCCTCCGCCTTCTCTTCCGTGAACCTGTGCAGTGCAAGCACAAGAGCTCCAGCGAGCGGAGTACCGTTACTGTCCCTGACTGTACCGAACAGATCAAACCTCCTGTGTTCGCCCGCAGATTCACCGCGCAAGACAAAGTCGGCAACGAAAGCCGTGCTCTCCGCAATAACTACCGGCGTGGCATCTTCAAAGCGATGTACACCATCAAACCATTGATCATCCAATCCAAACATATCTTCAGCATCTGCTTTGATGAAATATGTACCGGGCTCCACACCGGCAACAAGATACGCTCCGGTGGAATCCGTCCTCGTCCGGTAAACCAGATCCCGGCCATGATCATCCTGCCCACTATTGTCTGATGTGCCAAAAACCTTGATCTCGATCCTGCGAAGCCCGTGGCCCGATGTATCCGTTACCGTACCCGATATCCTGCCTGCCGCATCGCTGATAACCCTCACATTATATTCCTGCTCTGCTTCTGCTTCAGCAATGTCGCCGATGCGCGCCTTCACTTTCACCTTTACGCGGAATGTACCCGAGCCTGCCGGCAGCCAGTTGATCAGGCCAGTCTGTTGATCAATTGTCATTCCCTCCGGTCTTCTGGGGAGCGTGTACGTCAGCACTGCCGAAGAATCGTTTGCAACAGCCGCAACATCATACACGTACTGCTCACCCACCTGCGCGGATGTAACAGGTTGTGATTCAATTGCCACTGTCAACCCCCCCGCCGTCACGCGGGAAAATAGTCCCAAATACAGGACAACAAGACAAAGTAGAAACGCAAAGCGTGTGTTCATAGCATACCTCAAAATAAATGGTGATTTTTGGAGAGAATTTGTCTGCTCACCCTTAAAGCAAAGGCCATGCCACGAACAACAGACACCTGCGTGCTCGAAATCGCTTGTGATTGGATATTTTGATGTGGCACGGATGCATCATGTAGAGGCATTGTCCCTGAAACACCCAGGGTGAGACTGTTCAGCCTCACCCTTGGTAATACATTTCCTCTCACATATCACATACCGGGTTATCGGGATGAACCGCCTTCGGCCGGCTTTGTCGATGTGGGGGGAACCGGAGGAGAAGGAAGAACAAGCTCTCCTGCGGTTCCAATCTTTACCCAATACCCATTGCCCGGTTCCAATGAACTGACCGAAGCATAACCGGAGTTGAATCCATAGTAGGGTGACTGTACAATACCTGAAGGCACCTCTATTATAGACCCGACAGGGACGCTTGCGTTAATTGCCCCGATGAGATTCCAGCCCCGCCTGACCGTAATTGTATCCTGCATGAGTGGCATTCCGGTGACACCCACATTTTGTACTGAGTCGAATTTCAACCAATACCCTGTTCCATTTTCCAGGGTGTCTTGCGATACATACCCGGTGGATTCAAAAGAAAACGCCTCTGATACAGCAGTAGAAAAAAGTGTTGAGGTACGTGGATCCGTCATCGTCACAGGAATAGAAAGAAGGCTCCACCCCGCCTGAAATGAATACTGATGGGTCATGGGGCCAATTGTAGTAAAGCGCCTCATCGCTGACCAAGCCCCACTGCCTGCTCCGTTCTGTGCCCGGGTGCGCCAGAAGAATTGCGTACCCCCGGCAAGGCCCGACACAGCATGGAAAGTGTCTGCAGTTGTTGTGGAAACAACGGAAGAGTTAAAGAGAGAATCCGAAGAGATTACAAGATGGTAAGTTGCCGCGTTTGATGCAACGCTCCAGAGAAGCTGGGGATTGGTATTTACCCCGGCTGCTCCATTGGCGGGAGACAACAATGCCGGCACCCCGGGTAGCGCAATGGTAGAAAACGATCTGACACCTGACCATGCGCTCCTCCCGGCATAATTGGTCGCGCGTACCCTCCAGTAGTGGGT
>CAZWIN010000019.1:0-17526 GCA_964633855.1 uncultured Chitinophagales bacterium | reverse complement strand
AGACGCTTCATGCTTGCGACTTGTTTGCGACACGCTCGAGAGCGCAGATTTCGTTGCATGCTCACCATGGCAATCAATACAACTTGGTGCACCCTGGATTTCGCGCGCCAGTGCAACGCCGTGATCCGATTTCCGGTAGCGAGCATCTATATCCCGGTGGCACTTCGCGCATATGCCCTCCGCCATCTGTTTTCGGGCAACGATGTCGGTGGACAACTTCCTGATGGCATGGGTGGTATGACAATCAGAACACTTGCCGGTCTTTCCGTGAACGCTTGCAGCATATCCTGAAAAGTCCTCTCCATTGTGGCAATTCCGGCAATTCACGGGACGGATCTTCTTTGCATGCGGTAACGCTTCAGGATTCAAGCCCTCGTGGCATGAAGCGCACTCAAGGTCTGCATGTGCCGAGGAGGAGAATGCTTTCTTATCAACAAACAGGCTGACAGTTTTTCCTTTCAGTTCTTTTATGAGAGAGGGTTCGCCATGGCAGCCAAGACACCCCTCATCTGATTGAGCGCAGACTCGACCAGCAAGAAGGAGAAGGGGGATTGCTACGAGAGTGAGGAGCAATATTTTTGGGAAGTTCATGGACCCACCTGAGTTGACAGTTTACTGGTGAATAGGTGGTCAATACCCATGCCACGCTGAAAGTGTTGATTTCTTCCACAGAATGAGGACATATTCAACATTTCTTCTCAAAAATGAGATAGAAATCCGTCCGGAATTGCAGGAGTAGGAAAGCCTGTCCACACATGGATAGGAATAACGCGGCTAGTGAGGAAGTAATTCGTCGATACGCTTTGCCACGTCTGCGATGTCAAAAGGTTTGTAGAAAACAGAGTCCACATGGCTCCGGATATCACTGTCAATCACGGTCTCTCTCGGACCGTACACATACAGGATGATGACCGGAAGATGCTCATCGAACGTCTTGAGGCTGTCGAGTTTCTGAACGATGCTCGGAGTGGGAACCGCGTCCACAATGACGAGGTCGGCCTCATAGTGTTTGACAAACGGTTCCAACAACCCGGCATTTGTCGTGGTCACAACATTATACTTGTCCTGAAACAGCATGGAGAGGCTGAAACAGAAGTTCAGGTCGGGGCTGTAAATAAGTATGGTTTTTTTGTGCGCATCCATCGCCGGCGGAACGTCGGGATGTTGCGGTGCATCAGGAAAACTCATGGTCGCATGTGCATCCGTCAAGCGAGGTGAAGGTCCTTTTCAATATCTTCCTTGCCGATTATGCTGTCGCGTATCGTCCCGGGCTTCACAGTAAGGACGGGCACGGTTGCGTTTCGCACAACATGTTCCGCAACACTGCCGACAACGATATGCCGCAAGCCTGTCCGGCCATGGGTTGCCATGACGATGATATCAATCCCCTCATCACGCGCAAACCTCACTATCTCGTCAGCAGGCACGCCAACTCTTACGACCGGCGTGACATGCAGACCGGAATCCACATGTCGTGTGATAAATTCATGCAGATCCCTCTTCGCATCATCTTCTGCCTTGCCGCGATATACATCACCTTCGAGGTCCGGGCCGTGCAGTGAAAGCACGGGTGGGAGTGTATCCGCAACATGAAGCAAAAAAATCCGCGAGCTGTACAGCAAACCGAACGAAACGGCATACTCCAACGCGGCAAGCGAATAATCTGACATGTCGGTGGTGACAAGTATTTTTCGCAGGTTGATCATGGTCGCCTCCTCTCATTTCATTAGACTCTGTACTTATCTTTAGTTCAAGAGTTATGCCAATGAGAGAGGTGCGACCGGCAGGATAATCCGCCCGAAATTGCCGAATAGAACCGCTACTGGTTGCGGAGGTTCCGAGATGTGGGAAAAAGGCTTTGCAAATTCCTATGACTGCAAAGGGATGCCGAGTTCCTCGATTTTCCTGTAGAGAGAAGAAAGGCTGATAGACAGTGTTTTTGCGGTTGCGTCCTTGTTGAAGCGGTTCAATCTGAGCACATGGCCGATGTACTGATGCTCGAAATCGTCCACCGCGGTCTTAAGGGTACGGGTGGCATCAAATGTATACGAGGCGCCCTTATTATCCTCAAAAAATGCCGGGAGATCAGCTTCGGCAATAAGCTCTCCTTCCGAAAAAATCACCGCCCGTTCAATAATGTTCTCCAACTCCCTCACTTCCCCCCTCCATGCATGGGCCATAAGCCGTCTCATAACTTCGTTAGAAACCCCCTTGACATTTTTTCCCATTTCATGGGCATACCGGGAGACAAAATGTTGAACCAGCAACGGAATATCGTCCGGGCGTTCTGCAAGCGGGGGAAGGTTGATATCCACGACATTCAGGCGATAGAACAGGTCTTCGCGGAAACGTCCGGCCTCGACCTCTTTCTTCAAGTTCCTGTTTGTGGATGCAACGATGCGCACATCAACACTGATCGCGCCTGAAGTTCCCACTGGTGTAATCTCCTTCAGCTCAATTGCGCGGAGCAATTTCACCTGCAAATGCACCGGTATCTCGCTTACTTCATCCAGGAAGATTGTTCCACCATCCGCCGCTTTGAAGAATCCCTCACGGTCGGTTGTTGCACCGGTGAATGACCCGCGCTTGTGCCCGAACAATTCGCTCTCGAAGAGGTTCTCCACAATAGCCCCGCAGTTAACGGCGATAAACTGTTGGTCGCTTCGTTTACTGTTGTAGTGAATTGCACGCGCAACAAGTTCCTTGCCTGTACCGCTTTTTCCTGTAATCAGAACTGTCCCATCCGTCACGGCAACTTTCTTGATGGTGTCGAACACCCTTTGCATCGCGTGGCTCTTCCCAACGATGTTGCTGAAATCATAACGGTGGTGGAGTTCTCTCCGCAGAAGCTTGTTCTCCAACGCAAGCCGCCGTTGGGCGAGTAACCGCCGGACCTTGACCAACAATTCATCAAACTCTACGGGCTTGAGTATGTAATCAACAGCACCCTGGCGTAACGCGGCAATAGCGGTATCGATTGAACCATACGCAGTGACAATAACCACATTTGTTTCAGGGCTGACCTCTGCAACGCGCTCAAGCAGCTCGATGCCTTTCATCTCTGGCATTTCCAGGTCGGTCAGGACAAGATCTACCGGCTCCTTTTTCACAATATCCAATGCCGCTCTTCCATTCGGAGCTTCAAGAACACTGTACCCTTCTTTTTTAAGAATAAAGGAGAGCGATTCGCGGATAATCTCTTCATCGTCTGCGATGAGAATTCGTTCAGGCATTCTGATATTCCTTTGCATTCAGTGGCAGAATAATGGTAAATGTTGTTCCCTTGTCAACCGCACTCGTTACGCGTATGTCCCCGCGGAAACTTTTGACAATCCCGTAACTCACCCACAACCCCAAGCCGGTCCCTTTGCCGACTGGTTTGGTTGTAAAAAACGGCTCAAAAATCTTCGGCAGATGATCCTCTATTATTCCCGAGCCTGTGTCCGAAATTTCAATGAGAACATTCTTTTCATCGAGGGAAACACCAACCTCTACTTTCCCTTTCGTTCCACCCATGGCATCCACTGCATTGAGAAGGATATTGATAAACACCTGTGCAATCTGGTCGGGCACGAGAGTAAGGAGTGGAACTTCCTCCCGAATTGAAACGGAAAAGGCGACATCCTTTGCCTTTTTGGACATACGGACGATTTCCACAGCGTCGTTCAACCCCTTGATAATATCCGTCGGCTGCAACTGGTAGTTTGAGGGCCGCGAAAAATCCACCAGGTCACGAATAATTTTTGTGATACGGTGAACCTGCGATTGCACCAGACCAAGTTTTTCACGCGCAAACTGATCATTAGTGGTTCTCATCAACACCTGCACTATCGAAGAAATCGAAGTCAGCGGGTTTCCCACTTCATGGGCAATACCGGCCGCAAGTGTTCCTATACTCTCCATTTTCTGTGAGTGCATCAACTGTTGTTCCAGCTCTTTTTGCCTCGTAATATCCCGATGCGCCCCGAGAAAACCGTTTACTTTTCCATCACCATCAAGAATTGGCGAAATCAGCAACTGGGTAAAAATGGGCTGGCCGCTCTTTCTTCGGTTTTCCACCTCGCCCGTCCATACGCGTCCCGAGCTGATGGTACTCCATACTTTTTGCCAGAACTCCTTCGGATATTTCCCGCTCGAAAGCAGATTGGGGTTCTGTCCGATAAGTTCTTCTTTCGTATACCCGGTTGACCGTTCAAACGCAGGGTTCACATAGATCATGCGCCCGCGTGCATCCGTGATTTGAATGGGGTTGACCGTGTAATGAACTACATTGGAAAAACGCAGAAGGTCGAGTTCCTTCTGCTTCGCCTCCGACACGTCGCGTGCAACAACATACAGAAGCGTCTGACCATCCTGCTCTATGCTGCGTATAAACAGCAGTGCATCAATATCCCTTCCGCCTGCCCTCCTGAAACGCACCTCCGCTTCCGAAGAGGGTTCTTTCGTGCGGAGAACAGTCAGCAAAGGCCGTGGCGATTCGTCTGCGAGAAGGGAATAAAACGGCACCGGAACCTTGAGCGGATCCGGAAGTCCCAGAACCTCCTTTGCCTTTCGATTGCACTCAAGGATCATTCTTTCACCCGACACGACAAAGCACATATCCGGAAGGACATCAAAAAAATTGTGCGCTATGTGATTTTCGGGGTATTTCACAGGTGCAGTATGATAGCCAAATGGGGTTGGACTTTCAATATCTGACGTTACGCTCATTTTCAATAAAATCAGCAGATCATTCACTTGTGATGTGTAAAACCTATCGGCAAGAGTGCGTTTCTAAAATGTCAATGAAACTTCCGAATACCCAAAGTGTCAAAGGCCTTAAAAATGGCAAAGCGGTATCTCCAAAAATTGGGAAAGTTCTCCTGTATCTTTGTCAGTATTCGGAATCTCAACCTGCAATACCTCCGTCATAATGGGAAATTCCTCTCCAATTGGGGCATTAAAGCTATGGCATAAAGGTTGCTATTATTGAGGAGAAAGAAACGGCCTGAATTGCTGGAGCCTCGGCAATTCAGACTCACTCAACAGTTTCGCCAAAGTCACTCTTCGTGGCATTTGGCGATCCGGTTCTTTGGCCCCCTCTCACTGACTCACCGCCGGCTTAGTCGCTTTTCCATTCCACGAATACCTGTGGTGTTTCTCTTTGGGAGGATATGTACAAGCTGTATCTCTCAACCAAGAAACTCCATTTTAGAAAAAGAAAGGAGAACAAGGCACTATGAAGCGACAACTTACGCTTTGCCTCGGCCTGTTGCTCGTTGTGTTGCTTGCCATCGGGGTCTCGGACCTCAATGCAGCCATAAAAGTAAAGACCATCGGCAGATCTCTGAACAGCATGACTCCGCCAATACGCGGCGCGGCAGCACCAGCCTGGAATATTTCCACCGGATTAAGGGCAGTAGGAAAAGAAAGCCGTGTTTATTTTTCGGTCGATACGACCGGCTCCGGCGCGGTAGGGAGTCCGGCATGGGCTATGGTTGCGCCCCCGGGCTCGGCCGCAGTGTTGGATAGTGCTGATGGTAATTTTTTGAATAGTGTCAAAGTTGATCTGGTCGGCGAATATGTCATCAGCGCTACGGTAGGCGGACAGACAGCATCTGACACAGTTTTCGCAAGCACGTATTCCGGCGTTGGGACCGACCCGCAGGCAGGGTGCTTCTGCCATCCCTCTGCAGCGGCAATCAAGACAAGCTGGTCCGCCTCGCGCCATGCCAATATCTTCAAGGATGGAATAACGGGCTATCTTGAGGTTGAACGCGGCAAAGGCGCGTATGCCACAGGATGCATAAAGTGCCATACCACGGGATGGGACAAAAACGCGAACAATAACAACTTCGGTATTCTGGCAAAGACCAGCGGCTGGGACACCACATGGTACCAGGGTCTGGAGTTTATGAACGGTGATTATTGGATCCCGACCGGTGATACGAGCAGGTGGAGCCTTCTCAACGCAACAGAGAAGAGCGTGAGCAGTATTGGCTGTGAATCCTGTCACGGGCCATTGGCCGACCACAAGATGACCGCAGATCCAAAGAAAGCTGGAGCAACCATTCGTCAGGATGTATGCAACCAGTGCCATGACGGATCGCGACGCCACAGCCTCGGAACTTACTTTGCCAATTCTCTGCATGCGACTGTACCGACAGGAGCAGCAAGTGAAGGCGGGCGTCTCCAATGCCAGCCCTGCCATACCGGACGAGGTTTCCAGTATTACGTCCAACATGGCCTGGACACTACCGGACTCGCAGCAACATGGAACTTGTCAAGGGACGCCGGAACTCCCATCAGCTGCCAGGTTTGCCACGATCCGCATGGCAACGCCAACCCCTACCAGCTTAGCACAGTGAGAGTGCGGGGCGACTCGTTACGGAACGGATATATCATCCCTGCAAATCTCCAGGAGAAAACAGGATGGGTTTGCGCAACCTGCCACTCGGCCCGGTATAGTGTAAAGGCCCGCGTGACGACTACTCCTCCGTACTATGGATTCACCAACAGGTTCGGTCCGCATTATAATCCACAGGCAGATATGCTTCTTGGTTCAAACGGGTATCAATACGGCGATGAGAGTTTCACAGGACTTGGCACCCACCAGGGACTGGAGGGTGCATGCGCAACCTGCCATATGCAGGGCCGCATGAACCGTCTGGATGGAAGCGCCAACACTCTCCCGAACCACTCATTCAGCATGTCTGATACACTGTACGGAACTGGGGTTTACAGCCCGGTGAATGTCTGCAGAGAATGCCATGGAGAAATAGAGGAGTTCAATGACATTCGCGCGTTCTACGACTTCGATCGCAATGGCGTAATTGAAGGCGTTGAAACAGAGATCCAAGGATTACTGACGGCGCTCAAGGCACAGTTGCCCATCGATTCGACCAACGGCGAACCGTGCACCATGATGTACGACAGCCTTAAGGTGAAGAACCGCCCGGATTATGTACAGGGAATCTGGAACTACTACTTCGTCAAGAACGATAGAAGTATGGGAGCCCACAACTCCAAGTACGCAGTCCGATTGTTGTACAAATCTCTCGGATGGACTCCGCTTGATGTAAAAGAGTTGCCGGGTACGCCGACCGAGTTCGCGCTCGCGCAGAACTACCCCAATCCGTTCAACCCGACAACAAGCATCCGCATTTCCATACCGATGGAATCGCATGTTAGGCTTCAAATTTTTGATATGACTGGCGCATTGGTTCAAACAGTCATTGATGAAGCATTGCATGCCGGTAACATGGAAGTCACCTGGAATGGAAAAAACACCATTGGCAGCGACGTTGCCAGCGGCGTATACTTGTACAGGTTGGAAGCAGGAAGTTTTATCTCCACCAAGAAAATGGTGTTGGTGAGGTAATTCGACCGGAAACTCTATACACAAAACCCCGCTACTGGCGGGGTTTTGTATTTTTCAAGGATGTCCCTTGACCTGCAAAAAGAGCCCGTGACTGGTTCCCATTCTTCGGAAAAGTATGACTACAATTTCTCTCTATTGCTGCATTTCCACTTCAGAATTCAACAAGCGCAGTGGCACGAAACATGTCCTCTTCATATAACCAAATGAGACGAACATCCGTAATTCCAAGAGTTTTTCTGGTGATCATTGCCACGCTTGTTACACGGCAAATCACTATCTCTGAAAGCCCAATCCTGCGACAGTGCGGCAGTCGTTTTCCTCCACAAACCACACACAGAGTAACCGATGTAGGCGGTTTGCACATGACCGCTATGGGAACACTGAGGGTGCTCGTTGTCTTTGCAAGTTTTCCCGACGATGAAACAGAGCATCCGTTCTGGCCCGCACACCAGCCTCCACTGTTCATGGAACAGTTCATTGATCCGGATACACTGACCGGATCACAAAACGAATTTAATCTGACAAATTATTTCCACCAAATGTCTTCGGGACAGTTTCATCTTGTCGGCGATGCCCTCTGGCTGGAGACCGCCCACTCACAACAGGAATATCTCAACGGATCGTACGGCCGGGCAAACAAGGATATTCTGACGGAGCGCGTTGATTCAGCGGTTGACTTCTCCGCTTACGACCACTGGACCAAACTTTCAGACTTCACACATTCCAATGTTCCTGACGGGCGCGTTGATATGATTATCATGGTCTGGCGTTCCAACCTTTTTCAATTTCTTGGCGAAGCATCGCTGGGATACAAACCGGGATTCATTGCAGATGGAAAACATATAGAAATGGGTTTTCCTGAGTTTCTCCCTTTCCCGCTGGGGTCGGGAGTGACGTGTCAGTACATTTACTCCGACACGCCACGCCGCGTTGCACAAACGATGATACATGAGCTTGGCCATTGGCTGCTCGGCGGCCCACATCCGTACAACAGCGACGCGCCACAAGGAAAACATATGTTTTGGGGAATACTCTGCAACGGTTTGCGTGCATCCTCATGTGCAAACGCCTACGAGCGTGAACGGCTCGGATGGATGATCGTCCCTGAAATTCAATCCGACACAGACATATCCTTACCGGACTACATCCGAAACAACGCTGCATACAAATTCCACCCGCCGAATGGAGAGCCGGCAGAGTTTTACTACATTGAAAACCATCAGCGGCTCTCTCTTTTCGATGACATCACCCTTAATCCAAACGATAAGGGGATGTGGCTGCTTCATCAGGAAGGGCCGTACATGGAGCTGGACAATTTGAAAATTGTACCCTCCGACGGTTACTGGAAGTGGGAATCCGGAGAGACAACCACCTCTTGTTTCTCCCAGGCTCTTCCGGTATTCAACAGGGGCATACCGGCACTGCACACTGGAGTATCACATCGCGACCAAATCCCGACAACCCTCAGCGCTGTGAACTGGATGCACGTGTACCGGGCCCCTTCCGGAGAGACTTCCTGCGGGTCTTTCTTTGCGGGTGAGTTATTCGATGGGGCATTTACCGGCAAATCCGCCGCTGTGTTTTCCCCGTTCAGCAATCCCGACAGCAGGACGTGGCATAATCTTGAAACATCATTCTGCATTGAAGTTGTTGACGATTCCAACGGCGTACTCACAGTCCGCTGCAATTCTGCTCCCCTTGATGCGTCCCCGGTGCGCCGTTACCTCGGAACAGACCCAGGCAATTCCTCAACGCTGGATGGTTCACTTTCGTTAGCCTGGGGAAGCCAATGGACTGATGGCCAGCACATTGAGCAAGACGTCAACTGGTCGGAGCTTGAACGTAAGATCGGAATGGATGAACGCTGGAGCCTGGTGTATCAGGGTCCGGCTACAAACTGGAGAGATGAAGAACTCCACTATGATACGAGTGGTATTGTGCCGGTGCTCTTCCGTGTCCGGGTTCGCGACACACAAGGGAAATATTCAACCTGGTCGCAGACTTATTATTCCCGCATTTCCGAGACAACAGATGTGACGAATCCTTCCGGCTGGCCTGAAGCCACTCCTTGTATCTTGGAGAGAGCTTATCCCAACCCGTTCAATCCCTCAACAACAATTATGTTTCGTATCCGATATCCCGGATTCACGACACTCAAAGTGTATGACGTACTGGGAAAGGAAGTCGCAACTATTGTCAGTGCGCAATTGGAAGCCGGAAATCACAGGAGGGAGTTTTCTGCAAATGGGCTTTCGAGCGGCATATACTATTGCCGGCTCTCGACTCAGGGATTTTCCAACACCGGAAAAATCGTAGTCATGAGGTAGAAAATACGAAGTGCATCTTGTTAGTAGCTATTCAGTGAGGTTTGCGGCCGTTGTTATTGGGAAGAAGGTTTGAACATTTAGCACAGAATCCCGGCCCCTTGAGATCGATTTCCTCAACATTGGTGGAACTGCGCATCACGCACTCCTGCTCGTGGCAATGGACCAGGCCAAAGGTATGTCCCAGTTCGTGAAGGCACTCCTTACAAAAACGCAACAACAACAGAGTGCGATCTTCCGGCAGGCCGTACAGTTCATTGTGAAGGCGGTGATACGAAGCAATAGCATGAGTTCCAAATAATTCCGCTTCGCCGAATACGAATGTCAGTATGGGAATAAAGAGATCATTGCCTGTAATGGCGAGAACCTTCGCTTCGGAATCATCCGCAGCGTGCTGCCTCTTTTTTTTGAGCGAGCAGAGTATACGTGTAGAGTTGTACTGACCGCGTGCAATATCCCAATACGGTTCCACATCCAGAGTAGTGTTTTTGATGACGATCGGGATTCTGAGGGACCGCGACAAGGCTGGGACAAGTGCATCCGCCAATTCCCTATCCGCTTCATGCAGGGGAAGAAGATGTATGCTGGTCACTGGTACGCTTCATCCCGTATTTTTCAATTTTGTGGTATAGCGTAACGCGGTCAATATCCAGTATTGCCGCGCTACGGCTGACATTCCAGCCGGTTTCAGCCAGTACCTGTTCAATGTAACTCCGCTCAATATCTTCCAATTTTCTTCCTGTGGGGCGGTTCCGGTCGTGAAGCTGCACAGGAAGATGTTCCCTCTCCACCGTCTCGCTCCTGCATACAACAACTGCCCTCTCAACTACATTTTCCAGTTCCCTTACATTTCCGGGCCAGTCATAGTGTCTGAGCATGGACATTGCTTCAGTGGAAAACCCGTGTATTGTTTTTCCCATTGCCCTGCAGTATTTCTCAAGAAAATACCGGGCAAGGCTGGCAACATCGCCGCCCCTGCTCCTCAGCGGCGGTAAGGTCACTGTGAACACATTGACGCGGTAATACAGATCCTCGCGGAATGTGCCATTCTTCACCGCCTTTTCCAGGTCTTGATTGGTTGCGCCTATTACCCGGAAATCGGAATGAATAATCTCGCTTCCGCCGACACGCATGAACTGTTTCGTTTCAAGAACACGCAACAGGTCCATTTGCGTCTTCATGTCGATATTCCCGATCTCATCGAGAAACAGTGTCCCTCCGTCCGCCAACTCAACTTTTCCTTTGCGGCGGTATTGCGCGCCGGTAAACGAGCCCCGCTCGTGGCCGAATAATTCACTCTCCAACAGCGATTCCGTCATCCCGCCACAATTCACAGTGACAAGCGGAAAATACTGCCGCGGGCTCTTCCGGTGGATTGCCCTTGCGACAAGTTCCTTGCCCGTTCCGCTCTCTCCACGGATAAGCACGGTGGTATCAGTTGGAGCAACGGTCTCCACAAGGCCCATGACCTCCTTCATGCCGGGACAATCACCTATGATATCACCACCGGAAGAAAGCTCGCTCACTGCTTCTTTGAGTTTTCTGTTTTCACGCGCAAGTTCCTGTTGGCGGATTGCCTTTTCGATCAGGTGATCAAGATAATCAGGATCAATCGGCTTGGTGATGTAGTCATGCGCGCCATCTTTCAGTGCTTTGACCGCTGAATCCACGGAGGCGAATGCTGTGATAATAATAATGATGACGTCCTTGTTCACTTCCTTTACCCGATGCAGAAGTTCAAGCCCATCCATACCGGGCATCTTCATGTCCACAAGCATAATGTTCCATTGTCCGGACTGAAGTTTATTGAGTGCTACCGCCCCATTCTCGGCAACCTCCGTGCGATATCCGCTTTCGCGAAACCATTTGCCGAGTGACTCGCGAACAATCAATTCATCATCAACAACAAGAATTCCTGCGTCATTATTTTTCATACATGCATTCCTTCAGAAGGGACAGACGAGCCGTTATCACCAAGAGAAGCAGTTTGTTGCTTGGGAAGGACAAAAGTAAAAAACGTACCTCGCCCCGGCGAAGACTCGACATTGATGGTTCCATTATGACGTTGAATAATTCCAAATACCACGGCCAACCCCAGGCCGACCCCTTTTCCATCCGTTTTGGTGGTGTAGAACGGTTCGAAGATATGAGCCTTCACTTCCTCCGTCATACCTATGCCGGTATCGGCAACTTTGATTTCCACAACGGTGGGGCTCTCGATCACCTCAATTCCAACCTTCTTCTCCGTATTTGAACACACGGACACCGCCTCAATTGCATTGACTACCAACGCAACAACCGCCTGCTGTATCTGGGCGGGATCACATTCAAGCAGAACCCCGGGCGGACATTCCGCTTTTAACGACACGTTATGCATGACTGCATGATGACGCATGAGCATCTCACAACGGTCGATGATGGGTTTGACCTCTGCTTTGTGGAACATTCCTCCACTCTGCTTTGAGAAGATCAACATGTTTCTGACGATGTTCCCGCAGCGTTGGGCCTCATCGGCAACCAGCTTCAATTCAGAAGTGATTGTTTCCTGCTGCTCGGAGGACATGGAGAGCTTTGCGACTCTCCTGATAAGGAGGCGTGCAAATGTCAGAATTCCCTCAAGCGGATTGTTAAGTTCATGCGCAACTGTTGCAGCAAGTCTCCCCAATGATGACATACGTTCAGCCGCAAGCATCCGCTTGTGTGCCTTTTCGAGGTCGGCCGTTTTCTCTTTCACTCTTTGCTCAAGAGTAAGCGACCACGAAGTGAGTTCTTCACGGGCCTTTCTGAGATCTGCTGTCATTTCGTTGAATGTTGCAGCAAGGCTCCCGAATTCATCTCTAGAACTTGTTTCGAGCTTCTGGTCCAGCCTGCCGGTTGCTACTTGCTCCATACCGTGAATGAGTTTCCGGACCGGACGGCGAACGATGCCCCAAATAAACAGGCCGGAGATTCCGGACACCAACAATACTGCAACACCGGAATACGTCAGAAGCCTCGTGGTGCTCTCCGCAAGACGCTCATCAACATGGGCAAGGTTCATTTTTACATCAAGGACGCCAAGGATCGTCTTGTCGGCGGGATGCGAATGACACGCCGCATCGGAGCACTGCAGCTCGTTCCTGATGGGAGTAATCAATCCCACAACGCGCTCGCCATTGGGCTTGGAAAATATTCTGGAACGGCCGTCCGCGATTGGCTGCGGATGGTCGAGCGCATTTGAATGATGGCATATCACACACGCTTCTGCGTTCATATCCACAGTGGTGTGAATATCAGAAGGGGCAGTCGCGAAGATGACTACCCCTTGCTTGTTGTAAATACGTATCCCCTCGATCCCCGGCCCGCCGCCGATGGAAGAAATGATATTGTGAACATCCTCCTTCCTGTTGAGGAGCATGCTGTACCGAGTCGAGCGCGCAATTACTTCGCTCACCCGGGCGGCGCTCAACGTTACGCTTTCTATCAAATGATTGTGTTGAATGCGGACTGCTGCAAAGGTCAATGCCACGAGGATGACCGTTTGCACGGACGCAATCAGGAGGAACAGTTTGAATGCTATGGTCTTTGTAATCTTCATGGACATCTCTCATCAGGAGGGCCGTACTCCTTACTGCCGGGTACGGCCATAGCTTTCCTCCATCTTTTGGGTCACAAAGTATGCCACCACAGCAGCCTTAAAACAGACCGGATTGCAAGATCCTGGGCGAACAATCAGGGATATTCCGCCAACAACACTCCTCTGTATTTCAGAATTGAGAATGAATTACTGTGAAAAGGAAGGCGCCTCTTTCAATACTCCCACTCCTTCTTTCGCAGGCATCTCCCGGTGCGAGGGCTGTTCAAAGACCTTGAAGTATCGTGCTACAAGCGAGAACGCCACAAACCCGAATGATACCAATCCAAGTGTGATGGAAACCTCCTGCCAGGAAGGAAGATACATACTGTCCGGCCATCGCTCCATGCTCGTAATGGCGGTATTCAGCCGGTGAGCAATAAAACCGAGTATGACGAATACGGAAGAATAAAAGAGCCCAGTCTTGTTCGTCCGCACCCTCCTGAACAACAACATCATGAATGGTACGACGATGCCGAGAACAACCTCAATGAGAAACATCATACTCTGGTATGAAAAATCAAAGACATACTTCACCGCATCGCGGTTCATCAGATCCTGAACACGGACAATGAAAAAGAGGCCCAGCACAACAACAATCACACGCGCCATTTCGGAAAGAAGCGGCAGCTCCACTTCCCGTCCGAACGCCCTTGAGGAAAGAAATGATTCAAAAATCGTCATTGCCAGTCCTGCCGCAACGCATGAAATGATGAAGAGGAAGGGAATGATATCCGAATACCAAAGCGGATGCATCCTTCCCGGGATAATCAGAAACAGCGAACCAAGACTGGATTGGTGGAGCGTTGATAAAAGCACGCCAAGCACAACAAGCGGTATCGTTATCGCCTTCACGATTTTGAGAAGGCGCTTCAGCTTGAAGCGCTCGAAGACCAGCGGGCTGAATTCCAGAGCGAGTACGGTCGTGTACAGCATCACGCACCAGGCAACCTCGAACATCACAGAGTGGGGATTCCAGTAAATGAGCGCGTGCCAGATGGCCCACGGCCGGCCGAGATCACACATCAGTCCGGTGATGACGAGCAGATAACCGAGAAATGCGGTCAGAATGGTGGGACGCAGAATCGGACGAAAGCGTTCGATATTAAACAGATAGACCGTGGCTGCAACTGCAAACCCGCCGGCAGCCAGCCCGACTCCTACCAGAATATCGAAGCCGATCCATATTCCCCACGGGAACGTATCCCTCATGTGTGTTGTCGGCCCGAGGCCGCGCGTAAAGCGGTCAACAGCAGCAATGACTCCAGCCGTCATGAAAACCACCGCTACTGCTTTCCAGAATGTTATCCGTAATGCATTTGAAAGTTTCATGGAGATTGATCCTTCGGATTCTATGAATAATAAACTGTTCGCCTACGCGTGCATCATCGAACGCCGCTGTTCAGCCTCAAAGCGGGCGACTTCCGTACGACGGGAAGTAATCCAATGTATCCCAAAGAGCACTGCGCTTGCTGCAACTGCATATTTTGGAATCTGTGACAGAACACGCCAGGAGAGATTCGGAATCGGCTCCAATGGCACGTTCATCGGAAATCCAAGCTGGGCAAACGACACGTTGGAAAGATACAACACTGATGTACCGCCAGCTTCTTTTAGTCCATAGACATAGTCTATGTATTGGCCGGGGTTTTCATCAATGCGCTTTCGCGCCTCCTTCACAAGATCATCCCGGTTTCCAAACACCGTAGCTCCGGTTGGGCATGCTTCAGCGCACGCTGTTTGCCCTCCTGCTGCTACACGCTCATAGCACATTCTGCATTTCTGAATCCGCGGTGCAAGGCTTCCCCACTCATAGCGGGGAACTGAGAATGGACACGCCTGCATGCAATACCGGCACCCAATGCACTTGGACTCGTCATAGAGCACAGGACCTTCAGGGGTTTTTGTAAATGCACCGACAAGGCACGCGGATACACATGTCGGTTGGTTACAGTGCATACATAACTTTCGGACAAATGTCTGCTCATCATTGAAGGATCTCACCACTGTATAATGCGTGGCGGAAAGGTCTCCGCTTTCCTCAACAGGAAGCTTATTTGCCTCCGCACATGCACGTTCACATTCCTTGCATCCGATACACTTTGTTATGTCAATCAAGAGAGATTTACCTGTTGTCATTGCTCACCCTCCCTTCCATGGAAACCGTATCCGGCAGGGTGACAAATTGCTTCTGGAATTCATCCCAAACTCGGGCATCATAGTGCTGCAGTATTCCATTGATCAGCATGCCACCATCCTGCATGAATCCAGTCCGCTCCCCGCCCAACCGGGAGACAAAGAACTCTCTGACCTTTCCGGACTGGCGTTCTGCCCACTGCTGCGGATCGGCAGTAAAGAAGCCCGGCAATATCCCGTCGGCATCGGGTTTGATTCGCGCAAACCAGCCGCTCTCGTATGGATCTTCAAGAATGCGGGAAGGGTCTTTCGCCAAGTTTCTATTCACCTCGAGTATTCTTCCGCTCACAGGCGAAGAGAGTTGCAACATCCGTCCACCCTGTGCCAAACCAATGTTCAGGGCAGCGGGAGCGACCATGGTTCCCGGTTCGGGAAGCATAACGTCATCGAGCTTCCCAAGAATATTACCCAGGAAAGCATCAAGGCCGAGTGTGTAACTTCCATCCTTCTCTTCCTTCAACCATGTATGATTGAAGGCCAGTTTTTTCCCTTTTGGCCACGCAAGCAGTGCCGCATTTCTTTGCGCAACTGCTTTCAAGGTCTGCATGCGTTGAAGCACGGCATCGACTATCAAAAAAATGCCCAGCATACACAATACAAGCAGGACAGTCATAATGTATTCTCCTTCGTCGGTAGTTCATTCAAGCAAAAGATTTCTCTTTGGATTGTCTTCCACTCATCATCAGAACACAGGTCTGCAATGTTCCGCATCAAGGCGCCCCCATCCTGAAACAGTAATCCCGGTGTGCCGGAGAACATTCTTGCGAGCCGTGCACGGCTGAGGTCTTCCCATTGCTGCGCCAGCCTTCCCTTCAGAAGGTTCCCGAGTTGATTCTCCAGATTGGCGGGATGAATCCGCATCAACCATCCTTCGCCGTAGGGAGACGAATTCGCGAGCGATGGATTTGCAAGAATGGATTCATTTTTTTGCACGACACGTCCCGTCACAGGGCTTACCAATTCCACGCAGCGGTCTCCATGCCACACCGATACGCCTTTTGTACCCTGACGCACCTTTCCAAGAAGCCTGGGCAATTCAACTTCATCAATATCGCCGATGATATTCTGGGCAAAATCATCAAGCCCCACAATAACATCTCCGTCCTCTGTGGTGCGCAGCCATGTATGACCGGGATGATGATATCTCCGGGCAAGAACTGCGGGAGCAGTTGTGTGTGCTTGCCGCCGGGTCATCCCCACGATGATGAGTATCAGAGCAGTCAAGATTACCAGTATCGCAGACATCTCTGATTCCTTTCGTGTTGTGGTTGTTGTTACAGTCAACCGGTTAAGATTCAAAGAGCTTGCCAGTACTTACACATGAAGCGGTGCATGGGTAAGCAGTTGACAATACGTGAGTTACATAATTCATCAGCACTGCAAAAATATTCAACACCGGATGCCATGCGTTGTACTTTTCAACATGTACAACAACACGCAGCACCAGAAACCCCGAATGCGTTGTTGCTGGTTTGTGAATTTCAGACGTGTTGTTTTTTTCAGCGGCGGGTTGAGGAACTCAACATCTCCTGTTCGAAGACATCAATTGAATTGCAACCGACTCTCTTGCTCTGTTGAGGATCTTCACAGGACCTCCAATACCCAGCTCTGACCCTTCATCTGATTTTCCCCTTATTACATATTGGAATCCCCCTTCAGATTTTGTCAGAATCGGGAATTTCCTGTGAACGGTGACGGGAAAGTCCGTTCCCTGTTGAGTTTTTCAACATATCGTTGGCAAAAACTCATGGCATAAGAATTGCCTATTCTTACTGGTGATGACGCAATTCAAGCACAGAAAACATGTTCCGGTGAGAGTTCTTAGACAGAGGCAGTTGCGGGTTATCGTTGTACCTGTCTCTTTTTTTCGTCAAGTCTTGATTCTTGCAAGAGAATTTTTAAGTTGCAACCAACAAGAACGGAATCCCCACATGAAGACTTTATACCGCCTTTACTCCGTTGCACTTATATTCTTGTCTTTTGCGCTGACTTTTCTCCTCTTCCCGTCAGCAACCTATGCCCAACTGGTGAAT